>CAMCTV010000012.1 GCA_945878635.1 Chryseobacterium gleum
GAGGGATACAATCCGATGGCCTTGGTGAATTGTTCTATCGCCTTGGTGTACTCATTCAAATACGTGCAATAGATGTATCCCTTGTTGTAATATGCCGCCGAGAAATTCTTGTCTATCTGTACAATGGTATCATAACACGCCAAGGCCCTTGTGTAGTATTCTGGCTTTCGGTATCCATTTTCTTGTAAGAACATTGCTCTGTTGTACCATACTTCAACACTTCTGGGCCTTACACCAATAGCTGTTTTGTAATATTCATCCGCCAAATCATTTTTTTGATTGGCAACCAACAAGGCTAGCTCTACATACGCATCATAAAATTGTGGATTCAATTCCACTGCTGTTTGGTAAGAAGAAATGGCCATAGCGGTGTCTCCTTTGGTCTTGAACAATCGGCCTTTGAAGTAATAGACTTCTGGATTGGTGACCTCTACTTTCAGAGCGTCATCCAAATATTTCAAGGCTTGGTCGTAGTTGTTTAATACAATTTCAATGGATGCTGTTTTGATCAGACCAGGAACGTATTGGTTGTTTTTTTCGACTGATTTTTTGTACTGGATATAAGCATTCTTGACATCTTTTTGCATCCAATACAGCTCTCCCTTCTCGACGTAAATTTCGGATTGTGTGCTATCCAAACCCAATGCACGATCCAAATCGCGCAAGGCATCCGCAAAGCGTTGTTTGCTGCTGAGGTATTTTGAACGGGCAATATAATTTTGGTAGTTGTCGGGCTCATCCTTGATGGCTTGGTTGAGGGAATCCAATGTGGCATCTGGACCATTGGTACTGGTCATCATCTCGGGTGCGTTTCCTCCGCCACAGGCTGTCCAAACCATCACGGTAAGTACCATTCCTATCCAGGTGATTATTGCTTTCTGCATTTGTTTCATTTGGTTTACGAAAATACAAAGAGCCCCAGTGAAAAGCGTACAAAAAAATAAGGACAGCCTCAGTAGTCCTTGTTCCTTGGTAATGATGTCTAAAAAACCAGTTTTGCGCTTTGGAAAAAAGGGGATTAAGCGTTGGCTTTGGCGGTAGAAATGGCCGCTCTCACCTTGGCTTCGATTTCTTCTTTCAATTCGGGGTTGTCTTCCAACAATTGCTTCACGGCATCGCGTCCTTGACCCAACTTGGTGTCACCGTAACTGAACCAGCTTCCGCTTTTCTTGATGACATTGTGGTCCACACCCATGTCGATGATTTCACCCAACAAGGAAATGCCATGTCCATAAATGATATCAAACTCAGCTTGTCGGAAAGGAGGAGCCACTTTGTTTTTCACCACTTTTACTTTGGTGCGGTTACCGATGGCATTCTCTCCATCTTTGATTTGCGTAGAGCGGCGAATATCCAAACGAACGGACGCATAGAATTTCAAGGCATTACCACCAGTAGTGGTTTCGGGATTGCCAAACATGACCCCAATTTTTTCACGCAATTGGTTGATGAAAATGCAGCAGCAATTGGTCTTGCTGATTGAGGCGGTCAATTTGCGCAATGCCTTGGACATCAAACGTGCTTGAACACCAACGTTCGAGTCGCCCATTTCGCCTTCAATTTCAGAACGGGGCGTTAATGCAGCCACGGAGTCAATGACAATCAAATCAATGGCGCCAGAACGAATCAAGTTGTCAGCGATTTCCAATCCTTGCTCACCATTATCGGGTTGAGAAATCAAGAGGTTTTCGGTATCTACCCCCAAGGCTTCTGCATAAAATTTATCAAAAGCGTGCTCCGCATCGATGATGGCACAAATACCACCTTGTTTCTGCGCTTCGGCAATCGCATGAATAGCAAGGGTGGTTTTACCGGAAGATTCAGGTCCGTATATTTCAATGATACGGCCTTTGGGGTAACCGCCAATACCTAGTGCACTGTCCAATCCTACAGATCCGCTAGGGATGACTTCCATCGCTTCAACGGCATTGTCTCCCAACTTCATCACAGCCCCTTTTCCATAGGTTTTTTCCAATTTTTCCATGGCCATTTGAAGGGCCTTCAATTTTTCTTTGTTTACTTCAGACATTGCGTTAGATTTTTAAGTTTTACAAATATTTTCACTTCAGCTTGTAACCAATTTACAACGGTTATTTTTTTTCTTTATTGGGGTAAAGATCTTTGATGACCAAGAATGCCGCCAGGTAAATGCTGGTGAAGATGATGGCATACCAGAGTGAGCGGTTGGGCTGCACTCCAAGTCCTTGGGCATTCTCAATGAAGTGTTCGTGAAGGCGTTGTCCTATATACCAACTCAACAAAAAGAACACTGGAGCCAAGATCAGGTACCAAAATTGAAATCGTTTAGTCATGCTGAAATGTTTCTGCGAATTTCAACGAAGTTTTGGTTTACACCTTCTTTTTTGATCAAAACTTTATGCGTGATTTATGAGCAAAAAGTAAGCGTTTTCCACAATTGATGCGGTTTTCAGTTGGTATAGGGGGTGTATAACCTTTCTGTTTATGGCTCAATCAAATGAACCCCCTCCTCATCCCAAACGGCATAAGTGAAGTGCTGTATCCAATCTCCAAGGTTGATATATTGACTATTGGCTGACACCTCCATGATTTTTGGGTAGTGGCGATGTCCAAAGACATAATAGTCATGATGGGTTTCTTTCTCGATGCTTTGACAATATTGAAACAACCATTCCTGCTCACCATGAAAAATCTTGTCCTTTTCCAATCCCTTGCCTCGGCTGTATCCGGAAAGGCCAGAGGCCAACCAAATGCCAAAATTGGGATGCAGCCTTGCAAATAGCCATTGGCACAATTGTGAATCAAAAAATCGTTTCATGAACTTGTAACTATGGTCGCCTGGACCTAAACCATCCCCATGTCCTAAGTACATTTTTTGTCCGTTGTGTTCTATGACAATCGGCTTGCGGTGCAAAATGATGCCGCATTCTTTCGGCAAATAGTCAAAGATCCACATGTCATGGTTGCCTGTGAACCAGTGTATCCGAATTCCTCTATCGGTGAGCTCTGCTATTTTTCCTAAACATCTTACAAATCCCCTAGGTACAGCTCTTTTGTATTCAAACCAAAAATCAAAAACATCACCCACCAAGAATATTTCATCCGCGTCCTTGGACACTTCATCCAACCAGGCAACAAACTTCTTTTCACGGACCAAACTGTCTTCGTGATTGGGGCTGCCGAGGTGTAGATCAGATATGAAATATTTTTTCTTCATCAACGGGCCAAATTCTTGGCAACAATTTTAAATGGATCCATGGCTGCAATGTTCACCTTGAACATGATGTATTGATAGGGCTTTATACCCAATTGCGTAAGAGAATCCTTTAACTCTTGGGACATCACTATCGGCGCGTAGATTTCAACCACATCCTTCACGATAGGAATAATCACACCTGAACAGAACAACCATTGGCTGTTGTAGTTTTTGCGGTCAAGGATTCTGCTGTCTGATAAAATGTAATTGATGTTGCTTTGTTGCCCATACATCGCTGTTGTGTATAATGATAACGGGAACTTGATGGGCAAGCGGTAGCGAATCTGTCCTGATATCATTCGGATATCAAATCTTCTTCCCGTTGGGGTATAAAGCATACCATGGCCATCTTGGATTTGACGACTTAAAGCGCCTTCCGTTTCAGTCCTTCCCGAATAGAAGTTGTTGAAAGTGAAATCTGTCTCGGCAGTTGCGCCCTCAGGATTGAATGCAGCTAGTGTCCGGTAGTTGTTTACTCCGCTGAATAAAATGAAGTCAATGGTGCGCTTGGCATTGTTACGGTTGTAGTTGTAGGAGTACTTCATCTGCGTGGTGCGTTGATCGCCATCCCACTTGCCGTTTTCAATTGCCCCTGTCCATTGCATTTGGTATTCAACGCGGTGTTGTAAACCAAAATTACGACCTGTCTGTATGGTTGTTTGCGCAAAGTCTTGGAGGGTGCTGCTTTGGGTTTCTGAACCAGTGATGTTGGTGGCGTTGTTTTTCTTCAATACGATTCCCGCCAACTGAACGTCAAAGTTGAACTTGTTATGATAACGTTCGGGTCTTCCTTTGGTACTGAAAGTGATGTAAGGTTTTACGGTTTGGTATTGAGAGTTGAAGTAAACATCCCTTCCATTGAGGCTTTCTGTAAGATCTGCAAAATAGAATTGCTTGGCATTGGCTCCTAATGTGAATTTGCCCAAGCGCAAACTGGCTTTGGCCATTCCGCTGATATCGTTTTGATGGAAGCTATACAATGGAGTTACCGACCACTGCCATCTTCTGTTGAAAACGGTTTTGTTATGAAAGACAAGACCGGCCATGAATTTATCATAGTTGTTCCATCCCAATAAAGGAACCCAATAGATTTGCGTCGATTGATCGTTGGCAAGGCCTGTGAACGGCTGGAAATCGAGTTTTTCAAAGCGCGGGGCAAAGGTTCCTTTGCGAACAGTGTTGTTGGTCAAAGACATTTCAGGTATGGATTTCTCCGCATTGATTCTCACCAAGGGTTTTGTTTGATTGTTGTAGTCATTGATGTCAAAAATCACTTTGCCGACATGACCGGGCTTCAAGACATTGGTCCATTTTGTTTCTTTTTTTCCGTTCTTGTATTCAATGGTAACGGAGCATGGACCCTCTGTTTGTCCTGTGTTGATGACACGGGCTTGATAGAAGTAATCTACTTTATTGCCTGAATTCAATTTGGTAACGTTGTGTTTTTTGGCAACGTTCATTAGGGTGTAATCGGCCTTGCCTTTTCCTTGAATAAATTCATCAAAGAACCAATCCAAATCCTGTCCAGTTGTTTTTTCAAATGTAGCTTTGATGTCTGCAGGTTGCGGATGTTTGAATTTCCATTGAGAGAAATAAGTTTGCATGCATTTGTCAAACATTTCTTCTCCAAGGTATTGTTGGAGGTAATAAAATACAACTGCCGTTTTCTTGTAAACATTAGCACCATAGTTGATGCTGAGGTAGTCGTCTGAATGACAACGCAATGGTTGATC
This sequence comes from Chryseobacterium gleum, assembly GCA_945878635.1. GTDB lineage: Bacteria > Bacteroidota > Bacteroidia > Flavobacteriales_D > Sanyastnellaceae > CAMCTV01. Next base: position 4,969 of record CAMCTV010000012.1, read on the forward strand.
GATGTCGTATGCTGCGGTTAGCAGGTAGGTTAGCTGTGACAGGTTGCGTGCGTCAAAAGAGGGCAATTGAAAACTCTTGGTCAGGAACTTAGCGCCTATGTTGATACTCGCACTTTTGTCTCCGTATTTGGTCATCAAATAGCGGTCTTCGTTGAAAGAATTCAATCCCTCATCCATCCAAGCGTTATCACGCTCATTGCTTCCCAATATACCATAGAACCAATTGTGACCAACTTCGTGCATGATAACCGTCTCAAGCTGCAAGGTGTCTCCAGCATTTCCGATGACGGTTACGTTAGGATATTCCATTCCACCTCCAGCACTGATGGTTCCATCTACTGCTGTTACTTGCGTATAAGGATAATCGCCATTCCATTTTGAATAGTAGTAGGTAGCATCGTTGATGTATTCAATGGCGTTTTTCCAAACTCGTTTGTTGTCGGGGGTGTACATGGCCCAAGTGGTTACCTTGGTTTTGGTGTAAGGAGTTTCCACACTGCCTTTTCTTACAATCCATCTTTTGTCAGCAAACCATCCAAAGTCATGTACATTTTTTTGTTTGTATTGAATGGTCTTCCATTCGCTGCTGCTTTCAGGAAATTCAGCGCCAAAGGAAATGGAATCAGCTGGTTCATCTTTCTCACTCAATCCATCTAGCCAAGCAATTTCAGAAGCGGTTTGTAAATTGCCCGTTGCACCTACCACGTAATTTTTGGGCAATGTGATGCTCACATCAAAACTTCCGTACTCGCTGTAGAATTCTCCTTGAGTCAAATAAGGCATGGCGTGCCATCCTTTGCGGTCATACACCGCGGGTTTTGGATACCACTGGGTAATCTGATAACTTTGGCCTATGTGTCCCAATCTGGAGATGCTGCCACTGGGCAATTTTACGCGAAAGGGGGTTGTGATGGTGATGGATTGTCCGGGTTGCAAGGGTTGCTTTAAATACAATATCCCAATATCAATGTTTTGGGCATCCAACTCCCAATTGATTTTTTCATTGTTGACTTTAAAGTCCAAAGAATCAATGAACCCCTTGTCTTCTTTTAATGTGCTGTACAAAACAAAATTTCGGTCACGTGCCAATTGTTTGGCCAATGCGGTATTCTTGTTTTTGTAGGCATTTGGCCACAGGTGCATGTAGATTTTGTCCAACGCGTCAGGGCTGTTGTTGGTGTAAATCAAAGTTTCATAGCCTGATAAAAAGTGATTCTGATCGTCCAACTTTACAGTCAAGGTATAGTTCACTTCTTGTTGAAAGTATTCTTTTTGTCCAAACGTGTTTAGACAAAAAAATAGAGCGATGATGGCAAATGTCTGTTTCATGATTAAATATTCTTGGCGATCAATTGTTTTAGATTTTCTCCCATAGCATCATTGCCATGCGCAATAACTTTTCCTGATTTGTCCAATAGAATGGGGTAGGGAATGGCTTCGATGCCCCATTGATAAGTGACCAAACTTTTCCAGCCTTTTAAATCGCTAACGTGATTGGACCAAGAAAGTTGATCTTGTTTTATAGCTTGCGTCCAGGCATTTTTGTCTGAGTCCAAAGAAACCGAAAAAACTTCAAAGCCTTTGGATTTATAGGTGTTGTAAATCGAGACAACTTCAGGATTGGCCTTGCGGCATGGACCACACCAAGAAGCCCAACAATCTACTAGAACTACTTTTCCTCTTAAATCTGTCAATGATCTGTTTTTGCCATTGGGATCAGGTAATGTGATGTTGGACAATTCTTGGCCAACAGCAATCGCTTGATCCAATGCTTGTCTCTTGGGGCCATTTATTTCTTCAGCAATGCTGTTGACATATTCTACAAAACTGTTGAAGTACTCACTCTCCGCCATGCTGGTTTTCAAAGCCTCTGCAACCTTGACAAATTGATCATGGTGCACGGTTGGATCCAAGTATTGAAGGGCAACCAAGGCTCCAGGTTCAGTGTTGTTTCCATCCAACCATTTGAGAACTTTCTTTTCTATTTCATTGCGCAAGGCCAAGTTGATTTTCTTAAAATTGGTATCTTCTTCTTCCATGGCCATCGTGTTCATCAAACTATCCATGATGGGGTTGACCTCTTTTGAAAATGAGGCCAACTTTTCTGAGTGAGGAGAACCTTTTACATTGCTCACATTGCGCAATTGTCCAAATTGCCCTTCCAATTCCACGGTCTCCGTGCTGTCTGTGATTAATATGAAGAAATCATTTTCGCTAAGTCCAATGCGATAGATGTCTTTCACCAGCCCTTCGTGTGGGCGCATTTCAAACTGCTCGTCTTTACCAATGACGGTGCTATCCAGAATAATATCTTCTCCATCTCGGAAAGCATATAAGTACAAGGTTTGACCTTCACCACCGTGTATGGTTCCTTTGATTTTTTGTTGTTCTTTACTGCAACTGAAAAATGCAGTAAGGAGTATTGAAAAGAAAACTATTTTTTTCATTCTGAAAGTATTTTTTGTAAGATTCCCGATGCTGTTTTGGGGTTGGCTTTTCCTCCGGATTTTTTCATAAGTTCTCCCATAAATAAACCAAGAAGCCCTTTGTTTCCTGCTTTATAGGCAGCTACTTTATCTGGCCATGCAGCGATGACGTCGCGTGCAATCGCTTCAATGTCATCCTCATTGGCGTCCTGCACCAAATTCAATTCCTGTGCTGTTGTGGCTGCATCTTTTTCTGGATGGTCAAACAAAATAGGAAGTATTTTTTCTGCTGCTGCGGAGGATGATATTTTCCCGGATTTAATCAATTCAATGATGCCGGCCAATTGCTTTGGTGTTAGGGTCATGTCTTGAATGTCCATTGCTCTTTCATTGAGCAATGCTTTGATAGGTCCCATTAGCCAGTTTGCGGCAGTCTTGAATTCTGAGGTAATTGCAATGAGAGATTCAAACCAAAGAGCGGTTTCTTTCTCAGCAGTGATGACCAAGGCATCGTATTCTGTTAATCCCAAATTTTGAACGTACTTGCTCACCAAAGCTTGAGGAAGTGCGGGCATTTTTTCATGAATTATTTTGATTTGCTCATCTGAAATGATCACAGGCAACAAATCAGGTTCAGGGAAGTATCTGTAGTCGTGCGCTTTTTCTTTGCTTCTCAATGAAAATGTGGATCCGTTGGCCGCGTCAAAACTTCGTGTTTCTTGCACAATTTCTCCTCCAGCTTCAACAATTTCAATTTGTCGGCGCATCTCGAACTCAATGGCGCGTTGCACATTGCGAATGGAGTTCATGTTTTTTACCTCACAGCGCGTATTGAATTGTTTATCTCCTTTTTTTCTCACGGAAATATTGGCATCACAACGCATAGAACCTTCTTCCATGTTACCATCGCAAATGTCCAGATAGCGCACCAATTTTCTCAGTTCAGTTAAATAGTTGTATGCCTCTTTGGAACTTCTTAAATCAGGTTCACTCACCACCTCAATCAGAGGTACACCGGCGCGGTTCAAGTCAATCAGTGTGTCAAAAGGATCTTGATCGTGCATGCTTTTTCCCGCGTCCTCTTCCAAGTGCGCGCGCGTTATGTTGATGCGCTTGGGTTGGTCATTTTCATCTTTGATGTCCAAATAACCTCCCGTTAAAATGGGCGTTTTGTCCTGCGTGATTTGGTAACCTTTGGGTAAATCCGCATAGAAATAATTTTTACGCGCAAAATAAACCTCTTGTTGGATGGTCATGTCCATGGCCAAGCCCAATTTAATCGCATGGTCAAATGATGTTTTGTTCACCATGGGTAAAGTCCCGGGATGTCCCAAGGTAATTGGACTAACCAAAGTGTTGGGTAGTTCTCCAAAGAGATTGGCATCCGCTGCATATGCTTTGGATAAGGTTTTCAACTGCATGTGCACTTCTAACCCAACCACCAATTCGTATTGGTCAATGGGTAGTGCTTTTATATTTTTTTCGTCCACCAGAGATTCCATTCTGTTTCTTCTTCTTCGTTGATTTGTAATACAATGGGCAAATAAAAAATAGGCATGCCCTTCCAGTCAATCATATCCTTGATGCGCATGGCATCTTTTTCTGTGGTTACCCAGGCTTCCGCACTGCCGCCAAAGTTAACCATTTTGGTCTTTAAGTTTTCCAAATCATTGTCGTCAAAACGATGATGGTCTGCAAAGTTTATCGCTTCTCCAAGGTGCATCCGTTCTGCCACTGATTGATGAAAGCTTTTGGGATGCGCAATACCGCAAAAGCTACCCCAATTTTTGAAATCATTTTGATGGTGATCAAATACAGGCAGCATCGGCAAGTAGGCTGTATGAAAGAAAAACACAGGCGCATCACTGAATGCCCGCACCTTTGCTATCATGCTCTTTTTTTCTTCATGATTCAATTGTGCAGGTGATCCTGTAAAGACGATGACATCAGCCACTGATGCCCTGGATTTTAAATCCCTTAATCCTCCCCAAGGCCAAAGATTGTCATTGTAAAATGGACTCGAGTAACGAGAAAGTAGTACGTTGATATCCCCTTTTAAACTGCGGTGCTGAAAGGCATCATCCAGAATGATACATTCTGTTTCGGGATGTTGTTGATGAATTTGGACGGCTGCCTCCCAGCGCTTTTCCCCAACGTAAGCAATTGTATTGGGATGATGCAAAGCGATTAACTTGGGTTCATCTCCTATCTCATCTGCAGTGCTCTGGGTTTGGATTTGTCTGATTCCCTTTGTTTTGCGTCCATACCCTCTAGATAGAAAGGCTACGCGGTGAATTGTCTTCAATTGACCGATGAGTAGATCGGTAAAAGGCGTTTTTCCAGAGCCTCCAATGGCCAAGTTGCCAATGACAATTGTTTTCACAGGAGCTGACCGGGATTGGAAAATACCAAATTCATAGCACCAATGCCTTATGGAAATCACAAGTTGCAACAAGGCAGATATTAGGCGGCGGATGAGAAGCATGAATGCGTTAAATTGCGCATTGCAAATTACAAAAGAGATGACAACGATTAACGAAGTAATCCAAAAGCTAGAGGATTGGGCCCCACTTTCTTTACAAGAATCATATGACAACGGCGGTTTGATCGTGGGCGATGGTGATCAACCATTGCGTGGTGTGCTAATCTCATTGGATTGCACGGAGGATATAGTGGACGAGGCCATCAAAAAAGATTGCAATTTGATTGTTTCGCATCACCCCATAGTTTTTTCGGGAATAAAAAAGTTAAATGGGAAAAACTACATCGAGAGAACGGTAATCAAAGCCATTCAAAACAATGTGGCCATATACGCCATTCATACGGCTTTGGACAATGTGCATACAGGAGTCAATAGAATTATAGGACAGCGATTGGGTTTAAAGCAAATGGCCATTTTGCGTCCCAAGAAGGCGCAATTGTTGAAACTAACCATTTACACACCAGCTGAATATCAGACGGCTTTGGAGAAAGCACTATTTCATGCAGGCGCAGGCAAGATTGGGAACTACGATCAATGCACTTTTGTATCCAAAGGGCAAGGTAGCTTTAGACCATTGCCTGGCGCAAATCCCTTTGAAGGAACAATTGGGGAGCGCAAGATTCAAGAGGAGGTGAAGTTGGAAGTGTTGGTTCCGTTGCATCAAAAAGGTCAGGTTTTTAAGGCCATGCAGCAGGCCCATCCATATGAAGAAATGGCGCACGAGTGGGTGATGCTGGAGAATCTGCATCAGGAGATTGGATCAGGAATGATAGGTCTTTTGGAAAGTCCAATGCCTGTCCTCGATTTTCTTGGATATGTCAAAGAAAAGATGGGGTGCACCTTGGTTAAACACACCAAAATGCACAAGGATTTCATCCAGAAAGTGGCATGGTGCGGTGGCAGTGGGGATTTTTTACTGGAAGATGCCATTGGCCAATGCGCCGACGTATATATCAGTGCAGATTTTAAGTATCACCGATATTTTGATCACAATGAGAGAATCATGATATGTGACATTGGGCATTTTGAAACAGAATCTTGCGTAATTGACTTACTAAATGATTGGTTTACAGAAAAATTTACTACTTTTGCCATCCACAAAACGGAGATTGTAACCAATCCCGTTAATTATTATTTCTGAAATGGCGAAAAAGATCATCAAATCCTCCAAGCCTGCCCAGAAAGCCACTAAGGTTGTGAAACCAGAGGTTAAAAAGGCAGTCAAGAAAGAGGTTAAGAAGTCTCCGCCGGTAAAGAAAAAGATTGAAGAGAAAGCAAAGCCGGTGAGTAAAGGCAAAACAGTAGTTGCAAAAAAGGCAAAGCCTGTTGTAACTGTGAAAGCAAAGGCACCGGAGAAAAAAAATGTGAAGAAAGCAATGCCTGCAAAAAAAACAAAAGCACCAGCCAAGAAAGTGGCAGCCAAAAAGGTCGAAGTGGCCAAACCTGTGGCAACCAAGAAGGCAGCCGTTCAACCGACCCCCTCTAAGAAAGTTGTACCAGCAAAGAAATCTGTTCCTGTAAAAAAGGCTGCGGAAGTAAAGAAAACAGTGCCTGCTAAAAAGGCTGCCCCTGCAATAGAGAAGCCAGTAAAGGCTGCTCCGGTAAAGAAGGCCCTAGAAAAAGCCATCAAGGAGTCTCCCAAAAAGAGTCAGACACCAGCAGCGCCTGTCTTGGAGAAAGCAACCCCAAAGGCGGCATCAACTGAAAAGGTGGTCAAGGCTCCTGAGCCAGTAGCTGCTCCGGTAAAAAAAACAGCCCCAAAAAAGGCTGAAGTGGTGAAAGTTTTGACGCCTGAAGAAGCATTGCTAGCCGAGCGCCCGAAGCCCCGAATGGTGGATTATGTCAGAGAGTCCAAGCCTACAGCCAATCCGGTATTTGTTGTAACGCCAGAAGGAATGGCCAATGTGAAATTTGCGCCAATGGCCAAAGTAGAAAAAAATGAAAAAAAGGAATCCCAAGAAAATATGAAAACCACAAATCGTTTTGCTTTTGTCGAAGGAGACAATAAGAACAGCGGAATTACCATCGAAAACAAGCTTAGAGCCCTTTACGATGTTCAGTTAATTGATTCACGCATTGACAAGATTCATGCTACACGAGGAGAATTGCCATTAGAGGTGGAAGATTTAGAGAATGAAGTTGCTGGTCTTCAGGTTCGTGTTGGTAAAATGCAAGATGAGGCTAATGCGGTAGAAGAGGATATTGCAGCAAAGAAACAAGGCATAAAGGATTCTGAGTCTCAAATCAAAAAGTACAAAGAGCAGTTGGATAAGGTTAAAAATAACCGTGAGTACGAAGCGTTGAATAAAGAGATTGAATTCCAAGAATTGGAAATTCAATTGTTTAAAAAGAAAATCAGAGAAGCGGAGATGTTGCATGAGACCAAGTTGAGCAATTTGGAGGGAAGTCAGCAGAAATTGGAAAACAGAACCAATGATTTGGATTTCAAGAAAAAGCAGCTTTCTGAAATCATTGCAGAAACAGAGCGCGAAGAGGCTGTTTTGTTAGGCAAAAGCGCTGAGGCAAAGAAGTTGTTGGATCAAAGATTATTAGATTCTTATGAGCGTATTCGTAAAGGAGCAAACAATGGATTGGCTGTAGTGCCCATCGATCGTGAAGCATCTGCAGGATCATTTATTCATATCCCTCCACAAAAGCAAATGGACGTTGCTGCAAGAAAGAAAGTAATTGTTGATGAGCACAGTGGAAGAATTTTGGTAGATAGTATTTTGGCCAATGAGCAATTGGAGAAAATCAATGCCATGTTGGCCACTGAATTGGGAAAGTAATTGTTAGATATTCAATATGAAAAAAGGGGCTATTGCCCCTTTTTTAGTTCCTGCAATTTTTTGTTAAGAAACAAAATTTGCAATGAGTTGCTCAACCCCAGGATAAAAGGAGACCAATTGGAAATCAGGTGATTTTATCCCTTTGGTTAATACACCTGTAAAATGGAAATGGCATCCGCTATCTGTGAAATGCTTGGATATTTTCTTCAAATAATCAGGCATCATTATGGGAAGTGGATTGGTGGTTAGAATGGAAATGAAATCTACTTCTCCTAAACGTTGATGCACTTGAATCAAATCCTCTAGAGGGACGCTTTGTCCCAAGAAAATGGTTTTGTAACCATTGGATTTGAAAATGTGCTGAATCATAATCAATGATATCTCATGAATCTCCAATTCAGGCAAAAACAAAACCAAACTTCTCTCTTTGGTCACAGGTGAACCTTTGAGGTTCTCAATTTGGTGAAATAATTTTTGTCGAATAAGACAAGAAATGAAATGCTCCTGGGCTGGGCAAATGGCATCTGCCTGCCACATTACGCCAATTTCATGAAGAAATGGAAGGATGACTTCAACAAAGGTCGCAGACAATCCTTTGGCTTCAATGTAACTATCCACCACACTGCTGAATAGATTTTCATCATAATTCAACATGGCAATTTTCAGAACGTGCTGGTGGTGATTGTCAGGGCCATTGTCTTTGTCATTGACTTTTAAAGTAACATCCTTCACCTCTTGTTCAGTCATCTTGGCGATGTTGGATATTTTGTGCCCCGAACCTATCAATAGTGAAATGTTGAGCAGTCTTTTGAGATCATTGTCAGTATACCTTCGGATGTTGGTATCAGTACGATCTGGATGCAGCAAATTATACCGCTGTTCCCAGATTCTGATGGTGTGAGCTTTTATTCCAGTAAAACTCTCCAATTCTTTGATGGTAAAAACCTGTTCTCTCACAACGTTATTTTTCTAATAAACCACTCAATCTCCTAATTTGTTCAATTCCTTGCTTATTTTGCAACAGAAAAGTAAAAACAAAATCTTTTCCTTAGGAGTAGAATGAAAATAACTTTGTTTGAGAACAACGCTATAGCTGATTTATTTCCAATAGCTATGACCCGCCATGTGGCTGAAATCCGCTGGGGTATGCAGACCTTACAAGAGAAATGGGCACACTTCTTTGAGGAGGTTGCTTTGCATAGTGATCGTGAATATTTGGGATTGAGCGCAGAGCGTTCAGGGGTTTGGATTTTGGGCAATATTGTCCCTAATCCTGCATTGGTTGATAGCATCATTAATCTTCTTCCCGGCCAATCTTTGGTTCAAGGGAATGAACTTCTAGCTTTTCATTCGCAATTGAATGAGGCCAATGAAGCCGTTCCGTGCATTGATCCTTTTGTAAAATTGAAACAACTTTCAGATCTCTTTTCATCGTTAGGAGAAATTATAGTTGGAGACTTTGATAATGTGAACTCCAATGACTTTCACCACGATGTTCTGGCAGGCGTTACCATCATTGGTGATTCATCACAGTTGTTGATTGCTAAGAACGCAAGGATTCAACCGGGTTCTATTTTAAACTGTGCAGAAGGTCCTATCATTATTGATGAACAAGCTGAAGTGATGGAAGGCAGTATGGTGAGAGGGCCTTTTTATCTTGGTAAAAAGGCAACGTTGAAAATGGGAACCAAAGTGTATGGACCAACAGCCATTGGCCCTGAATGCAAAGTAGGCGGTGAGGTTTCCAATGTGTTGTTTTTGGGTTTCAGCAATAAGGCGCATGATGGATTTTTGGGCAATGCGGTGGTTGGTGAATGGTGCAACTTTGGTGCGGATAGCAATTGCTCCAACTTGAAGAACAACTACAGTTTGGTGAAGCAATATTCATACACCACAGGAAAAGAAGAAAATACAGGTTTGACATTTTGTGGTATTGTAATGGGAGATCATAGCAAATGCGGGATCAACACCATGTTCAATACAGGAACTGTTGTTGGCATTGCTGCCAATATTTTTGGTGGAGGATTTCCAAACAAACACATCCCTTCATTCTCATGGGGAGGGTCGGAAGATTTAGAACCCTATGATTTTGACAAGGGCATTGAAACCATTCGTGCTGTCAAAAAGAGAAGAGGGTTAGAATTAACTGACAGAGAATGGCATGTTTTGTCAGAGATACATCGTCAATTTGGTTATAAAAAATAAAAGTGGGCCACAAAGGCAGTAGGTCAAAGTTGGCATTGCTGTTGAGATTGGGCCAAAAGAAAATTGTGGGTATGGAGGAATCATTTTTTAATTTATTACCAGAAGACATGGCCGATCATGAGTATATCCCATTGATTACGGCTGAGGATGAAGATGCCATGGACAAGGAAGAAACCCCTGCGGTACTCCCCATTTTGCCATTGCGAAATACTGTTCTTTTCCCCGGTGTTGTTATCCCGATTACTGTGGGCAGAGACAAGAGTATCCGTTTGATACAAGATGCCAACAAAGGAAAGAAAACAATAGGTGTTGTAGCACAGATAAATCCTGATATCGATGAGCCGGGATTTGATGATTTATATAGAATAGGAACACAAGCCACCATCATCAAAATGTTAAAGATGCCCGATGGAAATACCACGGTCATTTTACAAGGCAAAAAAAGATTTGAGATCCAAGGGATGGTATCCATGGATCCATATTTCAAAGCCCAGGTGATAGAGTTCCCAGAGGTGAATCGGGATGATGCATCCAAAGAGCAACAAGCATTGTTTGAGTCCATAAAAGAACAGGCTTTGAAGGTGATTCAAATTTCTCCCGAGATACCAACCGAGGCATCTGTGGCCATTAAGAATATTGGAGGGTTGAGTTTTTTAACCAATTTCATATCTTCCAATATGAAGGCCAATGTGGAGCAAAAGCAGGCGTTACTGGCTGTTGCTGATTTGCGCGAAAGGGCGCAGATGGTGATGGAACATTTGGCCAAGGAGATTCAAATGTTGGAGATGAAGAATGAGATCCACAAGAAAGTTCATACTGACATATCCAAGCAGCAGCGCGAATATTTTTTGCAACAGCAAATGCGCCAAATTCAAGATGAGTTGGGTGCCAATCCGTTGAAGGAAGAAATAGAAGAAAAACGCGCTAGGGCCGTTGATAAAAAATGGCCAGAGCCTGTAGCAAAAGTTTTTTTCAAGGAACTGGGAAAATTGGAGCGCATGAATCCACAAGCTGGAGAGTTCAGCGTTCAGGCCAATTACATAGATCTTCTTTTGGATTTGCCTTGGGAAGAATATTCAGATGATAATTTTGATTTGAAACATGCCAAAGAAGTTTTGGATCGTGATCACTTTGGAATGGAAAAAGTGAAAGAGCGAATCATAGAACACTTGGCTGTGCTCAAGATCAAGGGCGATATGAAATCTCCTATCATATGTCTTTATGGTCCTCCCGGAGTGGGTAAAACTTCATTGGGCAAATCCATTGCAGAAGCATTGGGTAGGAAGTATGTGCGCATGGCATTGGGCGGTTTGCACGATGAAGCAGAGATCAGAGGACACCGCAAAACTTACATTGGAGCAATGCCGGGGCGTATTTTGCAAAGTTTAAAAAAATCTGGCACAGGCAATCCGTTGTTTGTGTTGGATGAAATTGATAAAGTAGGCCAAGGTGTTCATGGCGACCCCAGCAGTGCCTTGTTGGAAGTATTGGACCCAGAACAAAATAGTGCATTTTATGACAACTATGTTGAGTTGGATTACGATTTATCCAAGGTGATGTTCATTGCAACTTGTAATAGTTTATCGTCTATTCAACCAGCCTTGCGAGATCGATTAGAAATCATTGAAGTGTCTGGATATACAGTAGAGGAGAAGTTGGAAATTGCCAAGCGACATTTGCTTCCAAAGCAATTAAAGGAAAACGGAATTACAGAATCCAAAATTCAATTTCCAGATGAAATATTGACCATGCTGGTGGAAGAATACACCAATGAAAGTGGCGTTCGTTCTTTGGAGAAAAGAATCGGTAAATTGATTCGAAACCGCGCCAAGCAGATAGCTTTAGAAGAACGATACAGCAAGGTTTTGAAACGAGAGGACGTCATTCAAGTTTTGGGGCCGAGCTATGAGAAAGATCGTTATACGGACAACGATGTCCCAGGTGTGGTAACAGGATTGGCCTGGACACCAACCGGCGGTGATATACTTTTCATTGAAACCAGTTTGACACCCGGAAAAGGCAAACTGACTTTGACTGGTAATTTGGGTGATGTCATGAAAGAGTCGGCCGTGATTGCCTTGGAGTATTTAAAGGCCAATGCAGAATTGATTGGCGCAGAGATTAAAGATTTTGACGCCGCTAACATTCATCTGCACGTTCCCCAAGGCGCTGTCCCTAAGGATGGTCCAAGCGCGGGAATTACCATGCTCACAGCAATGGCTTCTGCGTTTACCCAGCGTAAAGTCAAGAAGTATTTGGCCATGACAGGAGAAATTACTTTGCGTGGACGGGTGTTGCCAGTAGGTGGAATCAAAGAAAAAATATTGGCCGCCAAGAGAGCAGGGATTAAGGAAATTATCTTGTGTGAAAAAAACAGAAAGGATATCGAAGAAATCAATGAACGATATCTGAAAGGATTAAAGTTTCATTTTGTCAATGAAATGTTTGAGGTGCTTGAAATCGCATTACTCAAAGAAAAAGTGACCAAGAAAACGTGGCAATAATTTCAAGCTTTAAACGTTGAATGGAGATGAAAATTTTCAGATTGTCGGGAATTATCTTGTTGTTGTTTTGTACAACAAAATATCAGGCGCAAAACGGAGCGGGTGAGAGTAGTTTTCAATCGGCTCAATTGGGATTTCAGTCAACGGTGATTGGTTTGGGTGGGTATTCAGGGGCTTATAAGGAGACGCAGAGTGCCATGTATTTGTGCAACCCAGCGTTGTTGGATTCAACGTCAAAGGGTAAATTAATGTTGGGATATACCCGTTACATTGGAAGAACCAATGCTACCGAAATGGCCTATTCTATTGGTAAAATCGGCAAGTTTGTCTATGGATTCGGATTCAAGTATTTGGGTTATGGTAAGAATGATACCTATGATTCCAATGGAAACTATTTGGGAACTTGGTCAGCCGCCGATTTTTCCATTAAAGGTTTGGCCAGCTATCAGATTGATTCTAGTTTGCATGTTGGGGCATCTTTGCAGCAGGCAGTGGTGCAGATGCCTCAAAATAGTTTGACGGGTACATTTGTTGATGTTGGTTTTTATTACAAAGAACCTCAATCAACATGGTCTGCTTCATTGCTTTTTAAAGGGATGGGAACTGTTTATAGTGATGCCCAAAAAAGTCCTTTTGACATTCAATTGGGTTTGAGCAAGAAGCCAAAGAATGCGCCTTTTCGTTTGTTGTTAACGCTCTATGGATTGCAGCATTGGGATGTGCTCACTGAAGATGAAAGGACACTGATTCAAACAACGGATCCCATTTCAGGAGAAGTAATCACTGAAAAGCGATGGATATGGGGTGACAATGCAATGCGTCATTTGCATACAGCAATGGAATGGCAATTTGGTCAATTGCGTTTGTACACCGGCTTTAATTATGAAAGACGCAAGACGCTTCAAATAGAGCGCGCGCCAGGATTGGTTGGCATGTCCATGGGATTGGGATTAACCACCAAGCGTTGGGAGTTCAATTATGCATGGTCCAATTTTAATCCATCCAATGTGGTTCACTCAATCGGCATAGTATTTCAGCCATTTTCGTATCATTGATACTTTTACATCTTATTTTTGTTGCATGATTTTACCCATAGTGGCCTACGGTGACCCTGTCTTGAAAAAGAAGGCAGCGGATATTGATAAAACTTATCCTCATTTGCAGGAGCTGGTGAACAACATGTTTGAGACCATGCACAAAGCTCCCGGTGTGGGTTTGGCAGCGCCACAAGTTGGACTGCCCATCAGACTTTTTGTGGTAGATGTTTCTCAGTATGGAGAAGGTGAAGATGCCGATCCGGATTGCAAAGATTTTAAAAGGGTATTTATCAATCCCATCATTTATGAAGAGGAGGGAGAGGAGTGGTCAATGGAGGAAGGTTGCTTAAGTCTGCCGCAATTGCGTTTAGAGATTTACCGCAAGCCCATCGTGAAGATTGAGTATTACGATGAGAATTGGGATTTGTATGAGGAGGAGTTGGATGGTTTTCCTGCACGGGTTGTTCAGCATGAATATGATCACCTTGAAGGAATACTCATCTCTGATCGTGTCAGCCCGATGAAAAGAACATTGCTCAAAAGCAAATTGAACAACATCGCCAAAGGAAATGTTAGTGTGAATTATAGAATGAAATTTCATGATGCGTTGTAAGGGTTTATTGTTTATTCTTGCTTGTATGGCCAGTATCTGGCTTTCTTGCAATGGGTCTTCTCAAGGAAGGGGGGAGGAACAGATGAAATTAAGTAATCAGATATCTCAATTGTCAAAGGAGGTTTATCAGAACAATTCGGCCATGGATATGGCCAAAAGTGAAGAGCTTTTGAAATGCTTAACTGAATATTCTAATAAATACAGACAAGATTCATTGTCGGCTGTGTACCTTTTGGATGCAGCTCAATTGTCCTCAAGTATTGGAAAGTATCAGCAAGCTGTCCAATTCCTAATGAATTATGTAGAACACCCCAATGCATCCAAGAAAGATTACGCCACCTATTTGGTAGGCTATCAATACGATGCGTTTTTGAAACAACCGCAACAAGCTGAGAAGTATTACAGAGCCACCATTGAGCGTTTCCCTGATTCACCTTGGGCCAAAACAGCCAATCAAAGTCTGCAGTGGACCGGAATGTCGGATCAGGAAATCATTCAGAAACTAGAGCGTCAGTCTGCTCAATAACGGTTGTGTTATCTTACAATGACAACACTCCCTTGAAAGGTTTGCCTTTCCGACAATCCCTCTAAATTAATATCGATAACCCAGGTATATGCCCCATCGGGGACGTACACATCTCCATTGTCATTGTTGCCATACCAGGCTTGCTTGTAATCATCACTTTCATAAATCTTTTCGCCATTTCTATTGAAAATGCGCATGCGGTACTTGAAAATTTCCCTTTTGCTTACCAAAACAGGTTTGAATCCATCGTTGAGGCCGTCGTTTCCGGGTGTAAATGCAGTAGGACAGTAAATTTCAAATCCACTTTCAATTTGTAAGAACTTACAAACTGTAGTTTCGCATCCAAGAATATCAAATCCCGTCAGGCAAACCTCGAATTCAGAGGGAACAAGGACATCGTAGTAATGAGCGGGCGCCCAATCGTAGGAAGATTGGCCATCCCCAAATTCCCAAAAGTTGACAGCGGTATTCCCAAGGGTTTCATTGAACGTTACTTCAAAATCTGCCAGTGATGGTTTGGAAGGGTTGTATTCAAAGTCAACGATAGGGTCTGGAAAAGGACAGACTAGATTGATGGAGTCCATGGAATTGGAGCAGCCATTGTTATCGGTTAGAGACAAACCAACAGAATGACACAGACTATTTTCAAAGATATAAGTGAAATTATTGGCTCCAGCCGCTGCCTGTAAACCATCCACGGACCAAACGAAGTCCGTGTTGCTGCCAGTTGTGGTGCTGGTGAAATCAACGGATAGTGGCAAACAACCTTCTGTTACACTGGCATCAAATTGAATGAGCGGAAGGTCATAAACAAGGATGTCATGTGTGGTATAACTGGGACAAGTACCACTCACCGAATAAATGATGGTTTGTAATCCTGCGCCAGAGGTGGAGGGGTTGAAAATACCTTGAACATTGACGCTATTATTGGGTGCCGACCATACACCTCCATTTACTGTTGTTGTTAGGGCAACAGATGCAGCATTGATGCACATCGACGTAGGTGAAGAGAATTGGCTGTTGGCATCAGGGACAACAGAGATATTGATGTTGGCAGCCAGTGCACATCCGCCAACCGGGACACTTGGTGTATAGGTAACAGGGTAGGTTGCGTTGGCGTTGATGTTGATGCCAGACGGGTAAAAAGCGCCATTGTTTAGCACGCTTGGATTTCCATTCCATGTTCCCCCGGGTGGTTGTGCATTCAAGTTAATGGGTGAATCTCCTTCACACAATGTTCCAACAGGATCTATACTGGCGGAAATTGTCCCAATGTAAGTATCATTGATTGCTACAGCGCAACCATCAGGGTTGATGATGTCCATTCCAAAAGGAATGTTGCTTCCAATGACATTAGTGATATTGTCTGTGCTTTGGTTGACTAATGTAGTGGGGAAATTTGCGCTCGCTGGAAAGGTGTTGTTCAGATCAAAAGAAATATTCCCCATACCTGATTGACTTACTGTTACCTCAATCCAATTGTTAAAGCAATCTTGAGCAGTGGATACCAAAATTTCGGGTTGTATGGTCAATGCAATCGTATTGGATTGCGCCGCATCCAATGGATTTCCCGGTACATTAACGTAGGGTAAATTGATTGTAATATCATACAATGTAATGGATTGGAAATACAAGGTGACGGGGGCGTTGAGACTATTGAAAGGAGGTGGTATAGCACCCATCAAAGTGTTAAAATCAAACAGGAAAGGAGTAAGAAAAACATTATCAGGTTGGGATTGTAATATCCCCAAGAAGGCAGGGTCAGAAACAACCTCATTATTGGAATAGCTAGGAGGGGCTCCAAAAATGGCAATGCCCACACCAGGATTGTAATTCACTGCTGGTATTCCCAAATCTGAGGGCATATTATTGGCTCCAAGTACGTTGAAACTGAAGTTATCTCCAAAGCAAATAATGCCGTCATTGTTGGCCTCTGCAGCGGAAAGTGTGCCAATAAAAGCCTGGGCATTTAAACCTTGGTGTGAAAACAATATCAAAAACAGCAGAGTAATGCGCATGACATAAAATTACGGGTATAAAAAAAAACTTCCCACACTTGAGGTGGGAAGTTTCAACGGTAAGAAGTTAGTTACTTTATCTGATGATGGTTACCGCACCGGTGTATATTTTTCGGTCTTCTAGACCCTCAAGTATGACCTCCATTCTCCATTGGTAAGAACCATTTGGGACGTAGTAACCCGTGCTGGATTGATTGTCACCAATCCACCATTCTTTGTAGTCATTGGTTTCAAAAACGGTATTTCCCCAGCGATCAAAGACGACAAATTTGTAGAAACGAATGCGGTCAGCTCCGGAAATTACGGGTCTGAGCGCCTCATTCAAATTGTCATTGTCAGGAGTAAAGGATGATGGCATGAAAACTACAAAGCCCTCTTCAATCATCACTTGTCGGGTCACTTCTGTTGAACATTGATTGGCATCTGTTCCTACAAGCACAACATCATAACTTCCAGGTTCTGTGACTTCCGCAAAATTAAATGTGGTGTATGGTTCAGGTGATGTTCCATAATTGGCAAAATTCCAAGCATAACTCACCAAGGGAGAGGTAGAATTGTCCAGGAATTGGAACTCTGGATTATCCATGGTTACGCTTTCCGGGTTGTACAAGAAGGCAACTTCTGGTTGTGGATGAACTTCAAGCATGTCTTCATAACGCGTGGTATCGACGCATCCATTGATGTCGGTAATGGTCAATGTGATGTCATATTTTTTTGGCATCATCAAAGCAAGATTGATGCTGTTGCAATCTCCTGAGGTCTGAAGAACATCATCCAAATACCATTGGCAATCGGTGGTTCCGTTGATTAAATCGCTTTCATTGACTAAAACAAAGTCACCTTGCGGCATACAATCTTCGAATAAATCGGGAGTGACGACGGCATCCGATGTGTCATGAATGGTAACTGTGATAAAGTCGTTGGAAAGCACGGGGCATTCTACTCCTGCTACACCAGCTACATCATAGTATGCCTCATAAGCTCCGGTTGCATTTACATTGCTTAAATCGAAAGTAGATCCATTTTCAATGATATTGTCTTGTGCTCCGGTACCTGTGATTGGATCAATGGGTCCAATGTGCCAGATTCCATTCAAAGGCAGGCCTCCAATAGCGGACAAATCAAATTCAGCTTCATTCAGACACTTGCTCACTGCATTGGTTCCAGCTGGAGCCAAAACAGCTTGCGGGATGAAGTTGTCTAAGAACGATATTTGGTATTCATCCGACCACTCTGAGCAGCCGGGTGCAGTGACTGTTGGATTAAAACGAACGCTGAAATAAAGCGGCTGATTAGCGGGAAATAATGCAGTGTTGTTATTCAAAAGACCATCACTGAGCAAATCAGCATACAATTGATTGAAATCAATTGGAGCAGCAGGACCAACATTTCCAGGGCCAGGATTAAAGTAAGGAGTCAGAGGATTGGTAAAGGTGCTTCCGTTCCAAATGATTTCCCATTGGCCAGCTTGCGGATTTGTGTTTGCACCTTCCCATTGTCCAACCAGTTGAAAATTGGCATCGGTTCCGCAACGAATCTCTTGATTGGGAGAAGTAGGAAGGATAGCAGGTGTTCCGCCGATTTCATTCCATGAAACTTGCCCAATGGTGGGAGCAACAAAAGGATTGAATGTATGGTCGATGGTGCACCCATATGTATCTTCCAAAGTGATATCTAAAACATAACCTGATGTTAATCCGGAGTAGGTCATGTTGGCTGGATTTGCATTATCGGCATCATTGATGGCTACAATAGCACCCGCCGCTGAATTTAATAAAGGTGCAGACCAAGTAAAAGGATAGCTGCCAGCGTGTACATCAAAAGTGATACCGCTAGATGGACAGTCAGGCACGATGTTTTCTACTTCAATCAGCGGTGTAAATACCAACTCCCAATCAGTGGTAAAACCACCGCAGATTAAGCTTCCTGAAAATGGATCATAGCCTGTGGCGAAGATGTTTCCAGTATATGGAGTTGTTGGATTTCCAGCATTGATTTCTGCAGATGGAATAAGCAAGGGAACTGTCCCGGATGCACCCAACAATGAATTCAAATTATAAATGGTGACAATTCGGGCATTGATGACCAATGGCATATCAATAGGGTCATTGATTGAATTGAGCAATGCGATGATTTGATCTTGTGTGGAGTAGTTGGTTCCATTGAATGTGTTGTCAATACTCAAGGGATTGGCAATACTGGGCGTTGCACCAGAAAAATCAATCGGTTCAAAGTCCCATAAGATTTGTTGACCAGTTGCGGGATCTACTAGGATTAAACCCAATGCGCGTTGGTCAGGAATCGGTTGGTAATCATTGGGCGTTACTTCTGCATAGGCAATGGCCGGGGGAGTAAAGTTATTGTTCGAGGTGAAGTCAATCGATTCATTGGGGCACAACACCAATAGTGAGGGATTGCCGGCCGGTGATTCCGCAGGACTATAAGTACCCATATCTACAATGTCACAATTACAGGCTCCAGGCATTGTAAACGGTATTGATGCAGTACAAGTTAATCCAGTACCGTTTGGATATTCAAAATCAACCACCAAGTTGTTGGTGTAGGGCTCTGTTAAGCCAACACCTACTGGAGGTGTCGGTATTTGGGCAAAATAGGAAAGAGCAGGGAAGTTGCCAGTGGTGAAATTGTTGGAGAAATTGTCGTATTCATTCAAGGTGTTCTTGGTGAACACAGGATTGGCAACAGTGTCCAAAGTTGAGGTGTAATAGATGTGCGCGTCTAAACCGTTTGGTGGGTAATCAAAGTCAAAACTAACTTCCAATTCAAAGAAATTTCCATAACCAATACAATCAGGGATAGCATTGGTTACTTGAAGGTTGGTAATTTGACAAGTGCAAGGATCTTGGAAGAAAGGATTCCCCGCAGTGTTATTAACGACAAAATTAAAGGCATTGGTTAACACCGCAGGAGTTGATGGATATGTTTCGTTGACCAAGGTGCTGAAGCTGCAAGTGCCATCAGAAATGGAGAAGGATAGTGTATTGGCATCGTTATAAACGATGTTGGTATAGTCCAAATCAATGGTTGAAGTTCCAGCAGGAAGAGTAGATAGGTCAAAAGTATTGGCTGCAATATTTCCATTTACAGAGACTGCAACAGGAATTCCATTGTTGAAAAAGGATAAGATATTATTGGCTGACATCACATCAAAGCCTCCAATGTTGGCAGTTAGTGCAACATCAAAGGCGGATCCTTGTGCGGTCGAGGTGCAATTGTTTACTATAGGATTTACCAACTCGATTTGAGGAATGGTAATCGTTTCTGGTGCGGGCAGCGTGCATGTTGAGCTGAGATCGTTTCCGCCTGCGTCAACGATGGTGAATGTGATGTCGCAAAGGGCGTCACTGGACAAAGCCAAAGCACCTTGCGTATTGAGTGGAGCAAAAACACCAAAGGACCATGAATTGTTGTTTATGGTATTAATGACATTGGCATTACCAATGGTCCAAGGTTGTGTTCCACCACATTCATACTCCATGGTCAAAGTAGAACCTATGGGAAGTGCATTGACATTTAAATCAACCTCAACATCGTAATAGTTGTCCCCAGCACCACCGACAGGCATGGGCTGACAAGTGGTGGTGATGGTTTGGAATTCAACCAAGCAACCACAAGCTGCCGGTGAAACCAAATTGGACGTCGCAGTGCAAGTGGGCAATGCATCAAAGTATGCAGTTACTGCGTTGGTTGCACTTCCATTGGCATACATGGTGAAATCAATATCCAGAGGACTTCCTACAAAAGGTGCAGGAAAACTCTGCACTTGTTGACCATTTACTTCAATGATTAGGTTTCCGGAAGCGGGCGGGTTAAAGAAAGATACGAAGTTTTGGTTGGTATTGTCTATCGTAATTAATCCATTGGTTTCATCGCACAAAGATGGTGTTACACAGATAGGTAGGTTAATGCCGCAAGGGGCTGTACCCACTGTTGGGGGCGGATAGCTGTACCCGCTAGGTACACATTCACCGCATCCACCACCATAGCTTCCAAAAACATTATCACCTCCGCTAAGAACATTAATGTTGAGGTCGACTATGTTAGCACTGTTGATTGTTGCGGTGATGCATCCGGTGAAGGTGCAACTTCCACCATCGCCCCAGTTGGTTCCTGGTGAGCCAGAGCTATTGTAGTCAAAATAGTAGCCAACAGTGTTGTTAGTCCCTGATAAATCATCCGTTCCACCACAAGGAGTGGATGGATTGATGGTAGTACTATACACCCAGTTTCCAACGCCTCCGCCACAATTGGCAGGAAGGACATCTTGGGCAATGGCTGTCCATCCTGGGCCCAATTGGAATTGAATACCATCCATCCATAGACCATTCATACTTTGCCAATCAATTTCATAGCAAATTTGAACATTTGTCCCGATAACAGGCGCAGCTAAAGCCGCGGCAGGGGTAAAAGTGAAAGACTCTGCACCTCCGGGAATGCAATCGTTCAAAGTTGGGATGGTTCCTTGGCACATGCAGTTTGAACCTAGAATGACATCACCAACAGTTTCAGGATTGCCATCATCGCAGGTCATTCCGGTATATACGGTTCCGCATTGGTCGTTGCAATCCGTTGAATTGGTTACCCATCCGGGCTCAGGATTGCAAGTTGAAACGGTAACTCCAGTTTCTCCATATCCATCGCCGTCCGCGTCAGGACTGTACGTTTGAGGGCTAGCACATTCAGCACTGCACATACTAAAGGATATATTTCCTCCACCATAAGCCCAAAGTTGAACATAGATGGGGGTTCCCGCAGTTTGCGTTACTGTGATTTGCGGCATCAATCCAGGACCTGTGTCATCATCGCAATCGAGTAAAGTGTAAGTGTTGGTTGCTGCATTGAACGTGTAAGCGGCCATACCTGCGTCTACAGTACCAGAAGGGTTTAAGAATAAAACACCGGTGCTGGGAACATTGATTAAAACCCAAACGTCAGGTTGTTGATTGCCTGCCCAACTAGGGTTATTGGCACAGCCTGGTCCACCGGGATTAGCTGAAGGAGTGTACTGCGCAGGATCTACATTGATGGAAATACATCCAGTTGTTGGATCTTGGGTAAAAGCGCTGTTAGGCTCATCCTGACCAAACACGCTATTAGAGTTGCACACCATTGCGATGGTGGTGAAAAGAATCGAATAAACGAATATCGAAGTGCCTCGGTTTTTCATACCCTGCGAATATAACTTAAAATTAATTTTCACGTTGTAAATTGGTTACAATATTGGAAGAGAGTTTTGCTTCAAATAATAACAAGATGCAAAACGTACCTTACTACCTTCAAGACACTAACCATGCTCAGTTTGTTGCATGGCAATCTGATCAATATCAACGTGAGAAAGGCTGCTTGGCTTTTATGGGTGGGCAATGTTTTATTCACCCCATGAAAGACGGACGTTGGCATGTGATGAATGGTCCAACACATCGTTGGCAAATTGTTGAGCAATTGGATGTATTTGACTGGCAAATTCTGAAGGCTTTTTGTGCCATTGAAGAAAATGAACAACAAAAAATGAGGAGTTTCCTGACATCCAAGTGCCAGAACTTTAAAGAGGTGCTCTTGCGTTTGCCGCAAAACAACGTGAGTTGGAAAAACCATTTCCTAACGCAATTCTCAAAAGCACAACAAGAGTGGGAGGCCTGATGCATGTACAGCATAAAAGGTTACCTTTGTTCCATCAAGTCAAGGATACATGTCGCAGGAAAGAATCAAGGAACTCTCAGCATTGTTGCATGAGCACAATCACCGGTACTATGTGCTAAATCAACCCACCATATCCGATCAACAATTCGACGACTGGATGAGTGAGTTGGAGACGTTGGAAGCTTTTCATCCTGAGTTGCGTTTACCCAATTCTCCAACCCAACGGGTTGGATCAGATCTGAGTCAAAGGTTTGAGAAAGTTGCGCATGTTCGTCCGATGTTGTCTTTGTCCAATACCTATTCAGAGCAGGAAATTGGAGAATGGTTGCAGCGTGTGCAAGAGGGTTTGGGCAAGTCTGATGTTGAGCTCGTTATGGAGTTGAAATATGATGGAATAGCCATTTCATTGTTTTATGAAAATGGAGTATTAATGCGGGCATTGACCAGAGGAGACGGTACTCAAGGTGAAGATGTCACAACCAATGTAAGGACCATCAAAAATATACCTTTGCAGTTGCAAGGCGATTATCCAAATGCATTTGAAATTCGTGGCGAGATATTTTTGCCCAAGGCAGATTTTGAAAGGATGAACCAAGAGCGTTCAGTCCGGGGTTTGGAGTTGTATGCCAATCCCCGAAATACGGCATCCGGTACATTGAAACAATTGGACAGCAGAGAAGTTGCCAAGCGACCGTTGCGCGCCATGATGTATTTTGTTTTGTGCGATGAGAAAATTGCCGACACCCATTATGACCAAGTGCTAATGGCCAGCAATTGGGGTTTTCCAGTGCCTCTGACTGAAATGAAAATGATACAACGCGTGTCCACTTCAAAAGAGGTGATGTCGTTTATTCATCATTGGGATATTCACCGAAATGACTTGGCTTTTGATATTGATGGAATTGTTATAAAAGTCAATAATTTGCAAGCGTGGGAAGAGTTGGGTATGACAGCCAAAAGTCCCCGTTGGGCCATTGCATACAAATTCAAAGCAGAGCGTGTTTCAACACGCTTGGAGAAAATAACCTACCAAGTGGGGCGCACAGGAGCCATAACTCCAGTGGCCAATTTGCTTCCTGTTTTTCTTGCGGGAACAACAGTGAAACGCGCTTCTCTGCACAATGCAGATCAAATTGAGAAATTGGATATCCGAGAAGGTGATTACGTCTGGATTGAAAAAGGTGGGGAGATCATCCCAAAGGTAGTCGCCGTTGATTTGGAAAAAAAACGTGCAAGTCAAGATACGCATGTCTATATCGATCGTTGTCCTGAATGTCAAACTCCGCTGGTTCGTGAGGAAGGAGAAGCCCAGCATTATTGCCCCAATACTGACGGTTGTCAACCTCAAATGATTGGGAAATTGGAACATTTCGTTTCCCGAAAGGCCATGAATTTGGAAGGTTGGGGAGTTGAAACGTTATCCGCTTTTTTCAAAGAAGGGTTAATTAAAAACGTCGTGGATTTGTATCAGCTGGATTTGGACCATTTGGTTGGATTTGAATATTTCACATGGGATGAAGATTCTCAGGAGTTCCGCAAGCGTTCACTACAGTCCAAGACCATTGAGAACCTAAAGAAATCACTGGTTCAGTCCAAAGACGTGCCCTTTGAAAGGGTGTTGTTTGGCCTGGGAATTCGTCATGTGGGAGAGACGGTTGCCAAGAAATTGGCAAGGGCAATGGGCAGCATAGATGAAATTATGGAAGCAACCAAAGAAACCTTGTTGTCAGTAGATGAAGTGGGTGAGAAAATTGCAGATAGCATCATTCAATTTTTCCAAAATGAGGAGCACCGAACATGGATGACTCAGCTGAAAGCATCAGGATTGCAAATGTCATCCAATCATGTTGAAAATCTTCAGTCGGATTTGTTGGCAACCAAAGTTTTTGTCGTGAGTGGGGTATTTGAAAAATATGGAAGAGATGAAATCAAATCATTGATTGAGTCGCATGGAGGCAAAGTGAGTGGAAGTATTTCCGCCAAAACCCATTTTGTTGTTGCCGGAAGAGACATGGGACCCTCCAAATTGGAAAAGGCCAAGTCATTGGGAATACCCATCATCAGTGAAGTGGATTTGGATCAAATGATTTCGCAGGAATGAAGCTGTATTATCACAAGGGAAAAAACTTTGGTGATCAACTGAATCCGTTGATTTTTGATCATTTCATGCCCAATGCATTTGATGAGAATAGTGAGGGATTGTTTGTCGGGATTGGTTCACTGATTGGCTTGGTGTCTCGTTTTCCTCAGCGCAAAGTAGTGTTTAGCTCTGGTTTGGCAGATGGAGATGCATCAACCTATGGACCTGTTCCTGAAGATTTATCATCTTTTGAATTTGTCTGCGTTCGTGGGCCATTAACAGCAAGGCGTTTGGGATTGAATGCCGATTTGGCGATAACTGATGGCGCGATATTGTTGGCCGCTATGCAATTGCCACTGGTTAGAAGTCATGACGTTGTTTCTTTTATGCCCCATGCCGGAAGTGAGCAATTTTATGACCATCAAAAAATGGCGGAAGAATTGGGGTGGCAGTTCGTCAGCCCAATGGAAGAGCCCCAACAAGTGCTCGAAAAGATGATGCGATCGAAGTTTGTCGTAACAGAGGCCATGCACGGAGCAATTGTTGCAGATACTTTGCGCATTCCATGGATACCTTACGTTGGATTTTCAACTGTCAATCAGTTCAAATGGAAAGATTGGTGCATGTCGATGGAAATGGAATACCAACCCCATGTGTTGAAGCCGTATTTCTCTTCAAAAATGATTAAACGTTTGATTCAAGAACGATTGGATTCGAAGGGATTGCATTTTTTTCGATGGCTACTGCCTATTCTTTCCAAGGGGGTGAGCATGGTGATGGTGTTTCGTTGGGTTAGCAATCGGAAAAAATTAAAAGACCTAGCCAGAAAAGAGAATGCGTTGTTGAGTCAGGATTTGGTTTTTCAGAATCGTCTGCAACGCATGTTGGATAAAGTGGATTGGATAAATGAAAATAAGAAAAAATGGGACAGTTAATAAATAAGGACGGTAAAGTTGAAGCGTTTGTGCGTTTGATGGAGATCATGGAGGATTTGCGTTCGGGTTGTCCCTGGGACATGAAGCAAACCTGGGAATCTTTGCGTCACCTGACCATTGAGGAAGTGTATGAGTTGGGAGATGCCATTCTTGACAATGATGCACAAGAAGTTAAGAAAGAACTGGGAGACATTCTTTTACATATTGTTTTTTATGCCAAAATTGCTGAGGAGTCCAAAGGGTTTGATTTGGCAGATGCTTTGAACCATGTTTGCGAAAAACTCATACACCGTCATCCACATATCTACGGCGATGTTAAAGTTGCAAACGAAGATGAGGTAAAGTCCAATTGGGAAAGATTGAAGTTGAAAGAGGGGAGCAAAGGCGTGTTGGCGGGTGTTCCGCAGTCATTGCCTGCTATGGTAAAGGCGCAACGCATTCAAGAAAAAGCACGTGGAGTAGGTTTTGATTGGGATAAGCCTCAACAGGTTTGGGGAAAAGTGAAAGAAGAAATGGATGAGTTTCATCAGGCTTGCGAGTCACAAGATGAACAGAATAAAATGGATGAGTTGGGTGACGTGTTGTTTTCAATCATCAATTATGCGCGATTTGTGGGGTTGAACCCAGAGGAAGCTTTGGAAAGAACCAACAAAAAATTCATTCGCCGTTTTCAGTTTATGGAAGGTAAAATGCTAGAGCAGAATTTGAATTGGGATCAAATGAACCTAGAAAGTTTGGATGTCTTTTGGAATCAAGCCAAAAAGGAAGGATTGTAAGTAGTTAAATTTGATTCAACTTCTCAATGTACTCTCGCATTCCTGACGTGGCTGACTTTTCAATGGTATGAAAATAGGTGGGTAGATGTTGGGGGATTTTAGGATCGATGATCCATTTCTCGCTTTGTCGTGTTGTAAACTGGATAAGACTTGCCGCAGGATAGACCAAAAGACTGGTGCCAATCACCAAAAAAATATCTGCTTTTTCTGTGATTTCAATGGCCCGCTCCAGCATAGGGACATCTTCACCAAACCAAACGATGTGAGGTCTCCAATGTCCACCCGTGGATGTAGGTTCAAGAAGCATAATCTCTTCAGCGGACGCTATATTTTCAATTTGGACGGAGCATCTTTTTTTAGATATTTCTCCGTGAAGATGTAAAACATTTGAAGATCCAGCGCGCTCATGGAGATCGTCAATGTTTTGAGTGATGATGTCAACATCAAATTTACTTTCTAAATCAGCGAGCAGCAAATGCGCTTCGTTGGGTTGCGCATGAAACACTTGTTTTCGGCGTATGTTGTAAAATTCAAGGACAAGCGTTGGGTCCTTTTCCCATGCCTCGGGAGTTGCTACATCTTCAATACGGTGGTTTTCCCACAAACCATCACCATCTCTAAAGGTTTGAATGCCGCTTTCTGCGCTGATTCCGGCACCGCTAAGTACAACAAGTTTCTTCTTCATCTTAAGGAAAAATAGGCTATCCCGGCTTTCACTTCCCAATCAACAATTTCCCAACGAATGAGCTTGGCCAGAATTTTTTGTGCGATTTGTCTTTTCATGCCAATGGTTTTTGATAAAGCGCTGAGCGAGCGGGTTCCATTTTTTAATTCGGCAATCAGTTGCTGCTCTTTGGGACTATAGTAGAATTTCTCTGGACGCCCTTGCTCTTCCATCTTCCATAACTCATGAATAACAGCAGGCGCTAGGGTGTTGTTGTCGTGCTCTCTCAGATAAGCTTTCCACTCATTGGGAATGTCTTCACATAAAGTTGGTTTGGATATGTTTTCTGGGACGTTGACTTCTAGTACAAAACGATCATCTACCTTCCAAGTCTGGAATTGGAGGTGCACGGCAGGTTTACAGTATTGATGTGCCGCAAATTGCATCATGTGAAA
Organism: Chryseobacterium gleum; assembly: GCA_945878635.1. Classification (GTDB taxonomy): domain Bacteria; phylum Bacteroidota; class Bacteroidia; order Flavobacteriales_D; family Sanyastnellaceae; genus CAMCTV01. The sequence goes on from CAMCTV010000012.1 coordinate 32,140, forward strand.
TTCTTCTTCCGGTCTAATTCCGCCTATAGCGCCGTTGTCTTTAACGCCAATGAGTATTCTACCTCCAATGGTGTTGGAAAAGGCAGATATTGTTTTAGAGATTTTTCGAGCTTCGTCGATGCGGAGTTTGAAATCTTGTTGAATGTGCTCTCCTTCAGCAATCCATTTTTTGACATACGGAATTTGATGAGCAGAGGACATGATTATTCACAGTAAATGGAGAGCAATGTAATGTCATCTATTTGCTCCTGCGTTCCCAAAAAGTCCCTTATTTTTTCACTCAGGTAACTGGGACCTTTTGCAAAAAAGTCAGGTTCATGAATCCACTTTTCTAGTCCAATCCATTTTAACCTTTTATTGTTTGGTCCACCCATTAAATCCAGCAGGCCATCTGAGAATAGTATTATTCTCTTTTGATGTGCATTGAAACTCCCAGTGTCCACCTCAGATTCATGAGCAATCATTCTGAAAAATCCTTTGCTTTTGGAAATGATTTCTGTTTGGTCTTGGTCAAGAATTACAATGTTGGAGTTGAAGTTGGCATATTGAACATCATGGGTTTTGAATTCAATTTTTAAAATGCAGAAGTCAACGCCAACACTCTCTAAAAATTCAACCTTGTCGATATGAACTTTGCTTTTTAATCCGATGATAATTTCTTGAGCGGCAGCTTCGATATTGATATCATCCGATTGGCTGAGCAGATAAGATTTAGCGATGTCGATAACCAATACACTCAAAAGTGCGCCTGCCAATCCATGGCCTGTGCAATCTCCTTGTATGATGTACCCATAGTTTTCCGTTTTATGGACCCAGTGAAAATCTCCGCTTATTACTTTCAATGGCGATTCGTACAAATAAGTTGAATTGATTTCAGGACCCAGTACGTCCAATGAAGGTACAAATGCATTTTGAATAAGTTTAGCATACTCAAGCCCTTCTAATAGTTCCTGATTTTTTTGTTCCAATTCAGCGGTGCGCACATTCACCAAATTCACCAAATCTTCATTGAGTATTCTTAGTTCTTTTTCTTGTGCTTCCAATCGACGTTCATTGTCATAAGCATGAATGGCTTCCAAAATGGTAAGTTCCAAATCCTTGGGATACCAGGGCTTCTCAATGAAGTGGAATAGACCAGTTTTGTTGATGACATCAGCCACAGCTTTTACATCTGCCTGTCCTGTCAACATGATTTTTTTGCACTTCGGGATGATTTGACTAACTTGAATCAATAGATCACTCCCTTTCATGGGATACATTAAATAGTCACTAATGATGAGTACCAATTCTGATTCGGCTTCAACTATGCCATTGCATGCTTCCAATGCACTGGCAGCATTGTCAAGGGCAATGAGCGTGATATCCTCCGGGAGAAATCGCTTGAGATGATTGATAAGCACATTTAAAATAATGGCATCATCATCCACTGCTATGATGTATCTCTGGTATTTATTGAACTCGCTCATGCCTTATTTAGAACTTTTCTCTAAGTGTGTTTTCATTTCTTCAATGCCTTGACGAATGAGCGTTACCATATGATGACCGTGGTAAGTACCATCTCCAACAATTTGTTCTTCAACAATAAATGATCTAAAGTTTTCTAGAGCCGTTAATGCCTCATCCATTCCCATATTGTGTAGGTTCGGTTTTAGTTCATGTAACTTAGCACGAATGATATGAATATTTTGCTCGTCGATGGCCTTGCTGACCTCGTTGGCTATTCTGGTTCCTTCTAGCACAAACAATTGAACAATGCTATTCACTATTTTTGGATCTTCACCTACCAAATCCTTGATTCGGTCAAGTCCAAAACTAGGGAGTGCATTTGATTCGGCTTTCATTACTAAATTATTTTTTTCTTTTCTACGAAAATATTTCGATAATACTTGAATAATTTCCAATTCTTCAAATGGCTTGATGAGGTAATCATCCATACCCGCGTTTTGACATTTGATTCGCTCAGATTGTTGCGCATTTGCTGTCAGCGCAATGATGGGTAGGACAATGCCTTTGGAACGCATGATTTTACATGCTTCAATTCCATCAATCGTAGGCATTTGAATATCCATCAGG
>CAMCTV010000013.1 GCA_945878635.1 Chryseobacterium gleum
CAGCAATGTTGGTCCAGTTGTGCCATGACTCACCACCAGCAGCAAAAGAACGCGTTCCGCTAAAAGACTTCACCAAGTTTAAACCACTCTTGAAGTTAGCAAATACTGAATTGTAGATTTCACCTTCAGTCAATTCTTTTGCGTTGATAGCAGACAATGATGAGTTATCAACGGTTTGTGTTGTTTTTCCATTACCGATGATGGTTGCATTGTAAACCACAGGATGTGTACGTGGCAATGCGTTTGACTTTTGGTCATCAGCATCAATCTCAAAACCGTTATCATTATCAGGGCTAGATGTAGCATCTGACTTCATACCAAATAAGAACTGAGCTTTACCAGTCCAACCCAAGTCAAAGTCAAACATGTCATCGTTACCGAAGATGGTTGAGCAATACTTCAAGTTAACAGTACCACCAAAAACCTCAATGTTGTCATCGGCGTTAGAAACAATCTCAACGTGCTCGATGGTAGTACCACGACCAACTGAACCCAATGTCAAACCGTTCATTTCTCCACCTACAGTCAAGATAGCACCTGCGTGACGGATAGAAACATAACGGAAGATACCTGAGTTGTCGTTGTCATTGAAAGTTTCACCAGCAGTCAAGTTAACACCGAATTGGTCTTGAACGTTAGTAGTTTGGAAACCTTCCAAGGTACCCAATCCATCAGCAAAAGCCAATTTACCGTTGGCTGCACCAACAACGAATGGACCGTTAGCAGCCAATGTCAAGTTGTTGGTAGCTTTACCATTGACGGCAAGACCACCCCATTTTCCAACGTTAGAAATAGCATAAGTTCCATCCATAGGATCAGCTTGAGCAGTGAAAACAATTGGACAAGACTCAGTACCATTGGCGATGATGCGACCACCTCTAGAAATAACCAAAGCTGTAGCTTCTGCAGCAACTGCGTTTGGCGCTCCTTTGATAACTGTTCCTGGCTCAATGGTTAAAACTTGGCCAGAAGGAATGTAAATTTTCTTGTCCAAAATGTAAGTGTTTTGGCAAGTGAAAGCTGCACCAGTTGTCATGTCTCCACCATAGGTTCCGCTGATTGCAGTGTAACCGGGCATAGAAGAAACAATAACTTCTGGACGAGAAGCTACGGGTGGACATCCACACTCAGCTCCCAAATTCGATTGTGCAACTGAAGCAGTTGCAACAAATGACAAAGCCATCGCGATGACTTTGTTCAAATTGTTTAATTTTTTCATTTTTTTTGGTTAATTAATTAGTGAAGCGAAATTCAAACATCAAACATCATTTATGATAAAAGTGGTTTTACCATTGCATTAAGCAATGAGGCCATTTCTAACCAAATTGTTAAGGTTTTGTTGGGTTAATGGTATAAAAAAAAACACTGACTTAACATCAGTGTTTGAAAAAGAAGGGGTAAAATACCCAAGTAGAATGATTTAGATAAAAGTCAAACCCAGTCGTATGCCCAAGTTCATAAAACCAAACTGCCCATTGTCGCTTTTGATGATGTGAGGGAACCGTTGTCCCACTATACCTAGGGAGAGTATGTGCTTTTCATCAGGCTGAAATTGTTTGGCCAATTCCACTTGATAACCCCATCCTTTGGTAGATGATTTCTCATTTGCAATCTGCGTTTGGTTGTTGTTTAATAATTGATAATTTACTTGCTCTCGGAGTCCATAGAAATATTGACCACCCAAACCCAATGTCCAACCGTTTTCGCTGAATCTGTAATTCAACATAACGGGTACTTCAATGCCTCTGAATGATTTTGAAATCATGTTGACAGCATCAATACCAATACTATCATTCTTGTAAGACATACTTTTGAAATGCCCCCCCAGCTGAATGTTCAAATCTTTGCCAATTGGATATCCAAAACCCAAACCATAAGATTGACCCAATCCCGCAGAACTGGTGTTTTCCATTTTATCGTTAAAGGTCTCAGATTCATTTGAAAAACGTGGATCATTGAATTGGAGTGAATATGCCAAATACCAGTTCCATTTTTTAGTTTGTCCAAATACATTAGATACGCTGAAGAGAAGCAGTAGTAATGGAAAGAAATACCTTATTTTCATGACTTTATTCTTTTATACAACGGATACTCATTCCGTAGAGTTTAGAGGTTTTTGAACGAAGAATTCGGGTTTGTTGATAGTCAATGTAACGATAATATCCTTCGGTGTTGTCTGATGTGGAAGTCCACCAAAATGCGGTATTTGCTCCACTATTCATGAAATTCAAAAGTGTGATACATCCCCCTGGCCTGGCATTGAACCCATATTTATCGATTCCGTACAATGGACTGAATTCAGGCCATCCACTGGAATATTTCGTCGTCAATAAATTGGCTTCCTCAACGCCTCTCCAGCCAAAAGCGTTGGCCGCTTCAGTGCTCATACCAATGTGTTTTTCCAGGATTTTCCAATCTTCGTCACTCGGTATTTTCCAGCCTTTGGGTGCAATTTTTCTTGTATCTTCAATACATTGAAAGTTATACAAATAACCGAAAAGAGAATCGTTGTGAAAAGTATATGTGCTTTGATTTTGGGCATTCCAAGTAGTTAGTGCATTTTCTTTGGAGAGATATTGAATGGTATCCTCATTTTGAAAACGACTGGATGCCAAATTTTCCGCCATCCACCATTGATCGCCAATCTTGACTGTGGTAAATGTTTTACCGTCGTTGTCAACGCCAGTTCCATATTCTATTTCAATCGGTTCTTTTTTATCCTTGTTGCAACCCAAAATGAGCAAGGAGCAGATGATAAGACAGCTAGTTATTTTTTTCATGACTATATTTTGAATAAGGTCAAAATTTGTGTTCCCAATGGAGCCGTTATTTGGATGTAGTATACACCGGGCATCAGATGACTGATGTCCATCGTGTTGTTGTAATTAATGCCAATATCATTAACATTTTCAGTTGATATCATCGTTCCAAACGCATTGAACCATTGAATCGTGATATTTCCATTTTCTGGTTGCACCACGTTGATTCTGACCTGATCCTCCGCAGGATTGGGATAGAGACCGCATTCAAAAGTACTAACCAACAAAGCGGGACAAACTTCTGTAATATTCCGGTTGTTACAATCGCCTGGGTAACAGCATAATTCCTCCATCATGATGTTGGCTTTAGGATCATAATTGCAAGCAAGAGAATCCGAGCAGCCGATGATGGCTTTGTTCAGACAACTTCCTTCTTCAAAGCAAATGAAAGCGGGGCTGTATTCCAAGTAACTGGGGTCGTTACATCCGCAAGCATAAGGATAGGAAAGGAAAGGGTTGTATTGTTGATTCTCACCAATGAGGGTGTCTTGCGCTACATATTCAATGGATTGTAGATTTCCTTCGTTGTCAAAAAACACAACTTCTAAATTGATGTTAAAAGAAATTTCTCCAGCAGTGGTAAGTTGAGCAAGCATAACATGATTGCTGTCTGCTACAACACCAGAGTAGGGAACACTTGGGGTTAGATAGAATTGGTTGCTTTCATAAGAATACCCGGGTACAACAGATCCGAAAATCGTACTATCAATGCCAAAAGTAAGATAGTCACTTGTTAAAAAATTAGACCAGGTCGCAGCGGCCGTCACCATTGTATCAATCCCATCGACTTGGGTAAGGGCTAGGCCCATTTCACTGTTTTGATTGTTCATCAAACCTTGTGGTAGCATTTCACTGCCACCATCACTATTAGAACCACCGATAAAAGAACCGTTGATATCTTGATTTTTAGGAAGACCAAAGTATGTATTGGGGCCTTGTTTGGCTACTTGACCAATTGTTAGATAAGTGTCCAAGGCAACCAAGCTTTCTCCCAATCTTGGTTTAAGAAAATCTTTGCCAAATGATTTGCCTTCAGTGGCATGATTAAAAAACGGCGCACTGCTGCTGATGGTAAAAGCATGGTTGGCATCTCCGAAGATTTTAGAAACAGCGCTTCCAGGCAACAATTTGGCATAGATGCGATAGGTGGTTGAACCTTCCGGGAGTATTCCACCTGTAGTATCGGTAGCATCATCGGTATCACTGATGTAATACTTTTCGATAAACAAGTTTTGTAATTGGCTAAAGCCAAGTTGAGTCAATAACCCAAAGCTGATGGCTAGAATGAATTTTAATGCTTTCATATTTTGTACTGAATAGAAAGTTGATAAGTTGTACCATAACGGAAGTTGTCATAATCATACCAGCCATCTGTGTTGGTGATATTACCTGCTTCATTGATGCGATCAATTTGATAAGATCTTCTGACCGCTGTATTTAAAATATCCCTGATGGTAAGACTGGCTGACCAATGATCATTGATTTTTTTGCTGACTTTAAAGTCAATCATGTGACGTGGCATTTCATACACATCAGGTCTGCCTACAATCGCACCCGCGATAACCAATCTCGGTCCTTGCACATTGTAAGATACCGTGGCACTCAATCCTAGGCTATCAGCAGTGTAACTCAAGATGCTGTTGATGAGGTAAGGCGCTTGACCAAACATGGGCCTTCTCAAAGTATCCAAAGGGGTATAAACTTTCTTGCCATCAATAACTTGTAAATCTTTTCTGATGAACTCTGCTTCAGATTTTACCAATGTTACGTTGCTTTTGAATTCCAATGCACGTGTAATCTGTATGTTTCCTTCCAATTCCAATCCCAAGACTGTGGACTTCTCAATATTGTCCCAGGTAATTCCCGCTGAGCCAAATCCCATTTCAATGTGGTTATTAAAGTCCTTGTAAAAAGCACTGATGGAGGCATTGTGTCCTTTTTTGAAATAGGTTTCTGCACGGAAATCATAGTTGTGAATGGTCACCATTTTTAAGTCAGAATTTCCATAGATCAATGTTCTGAACTCATTGTCAACGATGGCAGCATCACTCAATTCCCTGATACTAGGGCGCGCAAGAGATTTTGAGTAGTTGAATCTCAAGTTGGTTTGTCCCAATGAATCTGAAACCAATTTGTAAACCAAACTTGCATTGGGTAAAAGATCCAATTGTTCAATGGATGCAGGATTAACCAGTGGAAACCCACCCACATTCTCTCTTCTAAAATCATCTTTCTCATAGCCCTGTGCATAGTAGCTGTCTACATCTACAAAGATGTCCGTTTGTTCAGCCCTTAATCCACCAATTAATCTGAGACTAGATGATTTCTCGTAGTCAAAGAATGCATAGGCGCTATAAACATCGCTTTGTCCAAAGCTGTGATCCCTAGCAAAGTTGTTCCTGATGTAATAGTAATCCAAGGTGCCATCACGCATAACAAATTTGGAAGGGTCTAAGAGTTGATCAATATCACCTGAAGTGAATGTCTCTAGATTAAGATTGTTTCCTTGAAATAATTTGTACTCATCGTTGTCTATTTTTCGGTAGTTTCTTAGCGCAGATCCTCCCCAAAACATTTTTCTTGTCAATCCTTCTTTTTTCAATTGATGAATCGGCTGAGAGAAGTCCATTCGGCTGTCGAGGAGATTTTCGTTTAGGTATCGATAGAATCTTCTTATCCCCTCACCAAATGTGGGCGCAAATGTATAAGCCTGAATTTCATTGTTGACCAGATTGTAACTGTATTGATTTACCTTGAAATCAGGTGCAATACTATTGGCTTTCGTATAGCTAGCATTGAAGTTGATTTTTAGTTCTTTCTCTGGAAAATAATGTTCTGTGCTCAGTTGATGAATCAATTGTTTTCTCTGCTCATAGAAAATGTTGTTGACAACAGAAATATCTTGCTCGTCAATAGTTCCATCTTGAGAAACAAACGGCTTTCCTTCATATTGCGCAACATCATTGGTTCCAATGATATTGGGCATGTACAATAAACCAATTTTATGATTGGGGCTTAGTTTGTAATTGGCATTCAACAGAACGTTCCAAGAATTGGTTTCACGACTGATACGGGCATAGTCCTGACGATCTATGGGGTAATCCAAAGTCTCATCGCCAACTCTTTGTGAAGTTCCGTTAGGGTCATAACGGTAATTGGTTCCGTAACGCATACCAATGAAGTAGCCTAATTTTTTCCCAAAGAGTTTGGTTTCATTGCCAATGCTAAAGTTTTGGCTAAAATTCATGGGAGCTTTTTCCACTCGAGCATTCCAGTTGTTGGCAAAACCATTGTTGTAATCTGTACCATCAGGGTTGATCAATGCAAATGCTTGTGGTTTGTATTGACTTGTATACTCTTGCTTAGCAGCTGCAACTGCAGCGGGATTATTCAGTTGATTGGCAGGAAGCAAACCCAATTCTACTAATCCCAAAGCCAAGTAATTATCAGCTGTTGCATTTCCATCTGCCCAACCGTGAATTCCCATGTTGGCATAAAAGTCACCTAGGCCCAAAGCAACCATTTCATCATAGGTGTTAGGTGCGAGATTGGGAACCAATATTTCATCCTTTTCTCTCCTGCGCATGCCATTGTCAAAGCCCCATCGATCTGTTTTACTCTTGGCTGATGTAATGAAATCTTTGAAAGAGACTTGGGGATTATATCCAAATTGTGATTCTACGTTGATGCTCAATTGATCCGGATAATCTTTTGTTTCTACGGATATATAAGCACCAGACCAATCAGAAGCCAAATTGGATTGAGCTGTTTTGGTGATGATGATGTTGTCAATCAAACTTGAAGGGAAGATATCCAATTTGATGTTGTTGGTCAATGGATCCAATGTAGGAATGCGGGAACCATTCAATGTCGTTTTTACATAACGGTCTCCAATTCCCCTGACGGTGATTAATCCTCCTGAAGTAGATACACCGGAAACCCTGGCAATGGCATTCACCACGTTTTGGTCTCCTGTCTTTTTCATGGTTTCCGAGGAGATGTAATCAATGGTGGTTGCGGAATTCATCTTCACTTTTTCCATATAGGTATCATTGGACTTAGCCACTTTACCTACAATGTCAAGTCCTTTTACAACATATGAGCTGCTGTATAGCGTTACATTGCTTACCAGCGTTTGGTTGTTAGATAAGACAACCGTGTTTACAGTAGTCTTAAATCCTGTCATCACATAGTTGATGGTATAGGTTTTATTGTTGGGTATAGCCAACTCGTAGAGCCCATCAAAATCTGTTTTTGACAGAATAGATTGATTCTCTATGACCACGACAACTACACCAAAAACAGGTTCTCCTTTCTCATCGGTGACTTTGCCTTTGAGAACTCCCTGAGCTAAGCCAATGGTGGAGATTGAAATGAAAATAAGGATGGAAAGGAGACCTCTCATGGATTTATTTTTTGATGAAGGATAGTTTTTGAATATGACCGTCATTGTTGATGGTAACGGTATAAAGGCCTGCAGCCAGTTGGGCTACATTCAATGTTAAATTGGATTGTTGCGAATTCTCAGAAAGCACCAAAGATCCGGTGGTATTGAAAACACTGATTTGTCCAATGGCTTGTTTCATATTGTTTTTAAGAACAACGAAGTCAGTCGCAGGGTTAGGGAAAATGCTCATGCTGTTTCTTTGTCCGATATAAGAAATACCATTGGGTTCTTCTGGTGTGCTCTCGTAGATCAAAGTGCTATCAGTCAATTCTCCATTCTCAGGATTCTCGGCAACAAAAACCTCACTTCCTCCTATTTGAGGAGTTCCCAACTGAAGATTGAGTTTGAATGAAAAAATCCCATCTGTGGTGAATTGTCCGATTAATACCATGTTGCTTGCAGTAACGCCAGTAACGCCACCCAAAGCCGCAATCGTTCCGTTGGAAGTTACAAAATCAGATCCTGGTGTTTGATCAAACAAATCCAACTCTGAACTGATACCTAAAATATTTGGGTTAATAGGAGTACCTGGCATCATACCATCTACACCATCTGTTCCTGTTACTGGCAATCCCATGGCCGTTGTAACGTTGGCAATAAGACCATCGTTGTTTCCAATTGTTCCATCTGTATCTTCAGTTTTCAAAACACCCATTTTGGTAGCCGCAACTCCACCTACAGTCAAATAGGTGTCAATCAACTGGGTATTTTTCTTGGTGTTGTTTACACTGGTTCCCTGGTAAACGGCAACTCCATAATTGGGATCGTTGAAGAAAGAGGTGGTAGTATGGATTTCCAGAGGATGAGCGGCATTTCCAAACATCTGAATAAAGCTGTAACCATCTTGTAAATCTGCGTAAACCCTGTATGTGGTTGATCCAACATGGAGTGGGTAAGTGGCGAAATTGTCAGCTGCATCAATTGAATCTGCTGCATCAGAAACATAGTATTTTTCAACAACAATTCCTTGCAATCCTTGCGCTTGAACTTGTTGGTTGGATACCACGGCCATTAGGCTTAGTCCTGTAAAAATGGAGTAAATATTTTTCATGATTTGTTGTGTTTATTATTTTTTTTTTTCTTTTCTTTCCGGGTTGTTCCTTTTAGGAAGGGGCAGAGTATTTCTCCTTGTTGTGGGTTGCTCCAAACATATTTAATGGATTTTCCTTTTGGAGTACCTACCATAATATTCAATTCAAAATCCAATTCTCCTGCAGTAGTTAATTGAGCGATCAAAACATGATTTGAACCCAGGGAATCGAGACCAATAGATCCTTTACCCAAGCATGCCCATGCGCCATTGTTTATTTCCAAGTGATTGGATTTTGTTACCATCATTAAGTTTTTTAACGTTGAATCCAGTTGGAATAAATTGACAATCGGCAATTTTTCAGATTCATGCATACCATCACGTTCTTTTAAGCTGTATTCCATCCATTTGGAATCGTTGGTCAGATAATTTTCTTCAAATTTCTCAGAGAGAAGGTTGTCATCCGTATCCATTTTTTTGGGAACTCCCAAAAATCGCTCTCCGGCTGCCCCTGCAGTGAGCCAAGAATCGAGCAATGTTATATTTTTTGCAAGACTTCTTTCGGGAATAACATTAGGGTAAGTGTTTCCAATTCCCGCGTGGTTGTAAAACACCGCGTCTGAATGGAAAATCAAAGGATGTGCAGAGGTCCCATAGGCGGCTTGGAATCTGTAGTTGGGAGCTAAATCGAGGTATACTCTGTAAGTTTTCGATTTATTCTTCAATTCGCCACTCATGTTCCCAGCCCTACTATCCATTTCATTGGACTGATAATAATGCTCAATGTAAATGCCCTCAAGACCTTCGAAAGTCTGAGCCAAAGAACAGGTCCAGATGAGAGCAAAAAGGGCGATAAATAGATTTTTCATCTTCAATTATCTTGAAATCAGGAAGGATTCTGTGTGGGTGCCAAGAATAATGTTGTATATGCCATTGGCCCATTCTCCAATATTCAATTGAAGGCTGCGCTCAATTTCTCCATCAAACATTTTTTGGCCCATTTGATTGATGATGATGAGTTTGTTGTTCAACGGCTGATCAACAGCACCAATGGTGATCCACTGATTGGCTGGGTTAGGGAAGAGTTGAAGAAGCATTGATTCATTTTCTAATACATGAGTACTTATTTCACCGTCGCAGTTTTCATCAATGTCGTTGTCAGGAATTTCAGCTGCGTTAGGGTTAATGCTGCTATTGGTATCATCGCAATCTGTATCCGTTTCAGTTCCGCAAGCAGCCATTGTAGTGCTACCAAATCCATCCAAGTCCAAATCTGCATAAAGAAGTAAGGCATCGTCACAATCATCACTATTTTCAACAAATCCAAAAATGGGAGCGCAAGCATAAGCTGCAACGTTGGCATCACCATATCCATCAGCATCAGCGTCGGCGAAGAAAGTAATTAACACAAACTCATCTATTTCATCATTGCAATTGTCATCGATATCATTACAAATCTCAGTTTGAAATGGGTATATATTTACGTCACTATCGTTGCAATCACCCGTCTGAACTTCCCCGCATGCTGATAAAGTTTCACTGCCATAACTATCGTTGTCCAAATCTTCGAAAAGAATCAAAAAGTCATCGCAATCTTCACCGTTGTCTGCATAGCCTAGAGGCATGACACATGCCAAAATCGTTTCGTTGATATTACCAAATCCGTCAAAATCAGCATCGAGATAATAGGTGTTTTGCACATATTCATCTATCTCTCCGTCACAATTATTGTCAACGTTATCACAAGCCTCATTAGCACCTGGAAAAATGGAGGCATTGTTATCTGAACAATCGTCAGCATTGTTTACAAATGAAATGATTGGGTTGCAGAGTAAAAGAGCGTTATCTGGATTCCCAAAACCATCAGCGTCAGCGTCAAAAAAATAGAACATTGGATTAGCACATGTGTCCAATTCCATGGCGTAAGAAGTTATACTCGAGGACAATAGGAAGAAACAAAAGCTGATAATCGTTTTCATGGTACTGAATTAGAAATTGTCAGTTGCAAAAAAAGATGCAGGAGACTAAGCTATTGAAGATTCAATGTTATTATTATGAGAACTGAAAAGCTTTAATATTATTTTTATGTTAATTAAGCATGAATTTAATATTTGAAACGGATCGTTTTCTACCATTCGCGCAGAATCATGCGATACGTCTTATCTTTCAATTCTTTTTGATTTTTTTATTCACACAAGCCAGTATGATTTGGAGAAGGAATTGGCGGTCAAAGAATTTTGACTTGCCTATGTGTCGTTATTCCGTACAAACCAATTTGGGGAACTTCAATTTATGATCCAATAAAGCAATATTCCAAGTCTATGGCCTGAAATTTTTTATTGAAACGAGCAACACTTTTGTTGCTTGATCCCATGAAATGAATCTGTGTAATTTGATGTTGGTCGTGCATCTCGTTCATCAAATGGTGCATGAGATAGGACATGACATGCAACTCCCGATAATCTTTGTCTGATGCATTTTGGATGGTATACATGCAGCCGTTGAAAATCCCATACATCTGCATGGCTACCATCAAACCATCGCAACTGAGACCGGCTATTTTGATCATGCCTCTTTCATGGCCAGATTGAAACAATTGTTCAAGTTTTATCTGTTGTATTTGTGGCCACTCATAAGGATGATGCCGCTTCATGAACATGGCAAAGGGCTCCCAAGTTTGATTGTAATCTATTTTAAAGTTTTCTCTCTCTGCTTTTTGTAAGTTTTTTTTGAGTCCCCTTGAAATTCCGTCTCCAATGTAAGGGGCAACTTGCACCCTGTGTAACTTGATATTTCCTTTTACCTCTATTCCTGGTTGCACATGTATTCCTTTCAACAATCCTTTGCCTGTGATTTTTTGTAGCATGTTTCTCTTCTCCTCCAAGGGTAAGTTGTGACCAATGCACTCTACATATTTGACATAAAGAGGCGTCTTGTTGCTGCTGATGATTCCCCATTTTTTGACCAGGGCATCCGGCATCACGGCATCATAATCGCCCTTCACCCAGCCTTTCCAATCGGGCAGCACGGCATTCCAATACCAACTCAAGGTAAAAATAGCACCATTGTTTTCTGCAACGCAGCGGTCCCATGCTGACGCATCAATATCTGATCCTGGTATTTTTTTCCAATCACTTGTCATGACACCCCAATAATACAAGGTTTTTCGAATGGAGACAAAAAAAAGGCACCCAAAGGTACCTTTTCTTGTAGCCCGTAGGGGAATCGAACCCCTGTTTACAGAATGAAAATCTGCTGTCCTAACCCCTAGACGAACGGGCCATCGTTCGCTTTAGCGGATGCAAATATAAACTTTTTTTTTCATCTTCAAAAAAAAAATCAAAAAAGTAGGCGTTTGCTTGAATTATCTTCGGCATGGTTTTTATTCTCAGAAATGTCATGAAAAAAATAGCATCTTTTTTACTCTTGTTTGTCGCTTTTGCCCTTCTGAACACTCAGTCTGCGGGGCAAAATGTAAATATTCACGCCAAATTCAATCAATTACCCAATGGCAACATGAAAGTAATTTTGGAATATATGAATGGTCAGGAGTGGAAACAAATCGACAACAAACCCCTTGACAAAGATGGCCATGTCGATTTTCAATTTTCGCCTCCCGTGGAAGGTCAATATCGTTTTCGTTTTCCTTCTGGTAAAAGCAGCGTCATTTGGACAGACTTCATCATCACCAAAGGAAAGGACGAACCCAAATCCATGGAATTTGTCATGGGATACAATGACCTTGTGGGTAAGCCGCTCTTGGTCCCAAACTCGCCTGAGAATAAACTTTACCTCGAATTAATGACCCAATATCTGGTCTTTGACGCAGCGCGCACAGCCACGCCGGTAAATCCCGATTTGCTGAAAGCCTCCATCATCCAATTGAACGCTACTTCACGCCGAATGGCCATGCAAAACAAGGGTACTTTTACCGGCGATGTTGTTGCAGATTTGGTGTATCAGCCTGTGCGTTCTGACTACCCGGAAGAGAAGCACAAGGATTTGAATGATTCATTGTTCTACATCAAATTTGGAATCAGCAAATTGCCCTATTACAAATCAGGCGCCTTGCACCACAACTTGTTTGTTCGCAGTCTCGAGCGTTATTTCAAGCACATGCAACACCAAGACTCAGATGATTACACCATTGATTTCATTGATGGTGTGATGTTTCGTTCTGGTGGTTTGGAAGAGGTTGATCAGTTTTTGTTCAAGTATCTTTTGGACAAAATGCTGGGTTACAAAAGTGAAAAAGGATTGTCTCATCTTTTGTCCCATTATAGTCAAGATTGCACGGAAGACCACAGCACCAAATCCGCCAATGATCAATTGGTGGGTGCACTGAATGAAGTAGCCCCTGGTAAGAAGGTGTGGCCCTTGAAGTTGCCTGATATCAATGCCAATCCCATTTTGTTATTTGACGTATGCAAAAAGAACAAGATGACGGTACTCCTGTTTTGGAAGAGCAGTTGCAACCACTGCGAGGAGTTTAAGCCTATCCTTAGAGGTCTTTACGACCAATACCACAGTCAAGGTTTGGAAGTTTACGCCATATCCATTGATAAGGATATCAATGAATGGAAGACATACGTCAATGCCCATCCACAGCCTTGGAAGGATACATTTTTGGATTATGCAGTGCGCAAAGAGTTCAACAACCATTACCCTGTGCCCAGCACACCAACCTTGATTGCATTGGATACCAATGGAAAGGTAATTAGTCGATTGATTGTACGCAGCAAAATGGAAGATTTTTTGAAGGAGTATTTTAAATAGGCATAATTTAAATAACAAAAAAAGGGTTGTCACAAATGACAACCCTTTTTTATTTTGCGGAAAGAGATTTTATTAGTTTCCACCATTGATTTCATATTCATTGTTGCCAACAGTTAAGGTTAATCCATTGTTACAATCTCCGCTGCCCCAATCGATAACCCTATTTGGACCTTCCTCAGGATCGATGGTCATTACACCTTGTTTGATCCAAGGGCATCCCACCTGAGCCACCAAGGGTTCGTCGATGTTCATTGTATATGGGACATTGTTTCTGTTGATACCTGTTCCTCCACCTGTGACACTGTAAACATCGTCTAAAATATTGATGATGGTATTGTAACCTTCTGTCCAAGTGCGCGTACGGTTGCCATTCCATGTTGCCGCCCACTCGTTATTTGGAGCTGTGATGGATGCAGATAAAGTTATACTGAAGTAAGGCTGTCCTTGGGTATTGAAACCCTCATTGACAATGGTCTTGCTTCCATTAATGCTGTAACCATCGATTGAAAAATTCTCAGGTGTTACAGTGATGATGGTTCCAGGTGTTCTATACCTTCCAGAATAGGAGATGGTCAACACTCCTTTTCTCACGCGTCCATCACTACTAGCACAGTCATCCGTTCCGTAATCGATGACCATCACTTTGGGAGAGGCCGCTGTATCTACTGTGATGGCATCAATGCAAGGGTCATCCAATGTTTTGATTCCTGCCGTAGAATTAGAAGCTTGGTCGACAATTTTAAACATATCGTCAAACAATCCTTCAATGACATTTTGATCTTTGATGGTAGTAGTGTCTCTGCTGTCTTTCCACTTTGTGCATGACGACAGTTGCAGAATGAACATTACAGCAATCAAAGCAACGATGGTGTTTTTTGTTTTTTTCATAATATAAATGTATTAATGTTTTCTTCTAGGTTGTGCTCCATTGTTATTTTCTCTTCTCTCTTTTAGCTTTTCACCCACCTCCTTCCTAAACCTTTCATCAATTCCTATAAGACTTTTGGTTTTTTCTAAACCAATGGCCACGGTACTTTGTTTCCAGTATTCCAACAATTGTTCCGTCTCTTGTTGCCTCATCAACCCCAATTTTTTGGTGAAAATTTCAAGGTCATTGGCTGATTGGATGAACTGTATTTCTTGATCCACAAAGTTTTTCATTTGCTTGTGGAGTTGTCGCTTTGTATTTTCAAAGGTGCTGTAAATGGGCCAAAATTTCTCAGCTTCACTGACAGAAAGATTTAATTCTCTGGTATAATAGGCCCGACGCAGGCTTTCAATTTTTTCACGTTGTTGCCCATCCAATGGAGGAAGATCATGATCGGGCTGAGCCAGAGCGCAGGGATTCAAGAGGTCGATCATCATGATTGAGCATACGAGGCTAAAAATTCTAGTCCATTTTTTCATTTTTTCTCATTTAAAAAGTTTCATTTAAATACAATGTCCAATTGAGTTCCTCCAATTCTTCATCCGTAATGGTCTGCAAGGCCG
This sequence comes from Chryseobacterium gleum, assembly GCA_945878635.1. Lineage (GTDB taxonomy): Bacteria > Bacteroidota > Bacteroidia > Flavobacteriales_D > Sanyastnellaceae > CAMCTV01. Next base: position 14,564 of record CAMCTV010000013.1, read on the forward strand.
TCTCAAAAGGATCTGATGAAGATGGGTTGCTTTTTTTACTTGAAGCTTCTGGAATACAATCCGATCTTTTCTTTTCTATTGCATGGTTTTCCTTTTCAATTTCACTGCCATTTTTGCACTCTCTTGCTGCTTCTTGAGTCAGGGCTTTTTCATTGTTCTTGTTCGTGTTTGTTGAATCATGAAAGGCATGCTGCTCAGTGGATGACGTATTGCGGTATAACAGGCCCAAGCAAATCAGTAGGACAGCAGCAATTCCGGAAAGGTAATAGAGAATTCGGTAATTTTTTTTGTTATTAGAAACAACTGGTTTGAAATGAAGAGCGTCTTTTTTCATCTCTTCATTCATCTGAATTCTTTGCATAACGCACAAGGGTAGTTTATCAAAATATTCTTCTTCCACCAATGGCTTATACTTCCAAGAATTTAGTTTATTCATTTCTAAATTGGAATGGGATTTCATCATTGGATCATCGCTGTTGAATGGCGTATTCATGTATTCCTTTTTTGAAAAACGACTTTGATTTTTTCGGCTGCGTGATGGTATGATGCTTTCAAAGCACCTTCAGAGGTTCCTGTTATTGCGGCTATTTCTTGATACGTTTTTTCTTCGAAGTATCGCAAAATAAAAACGGCTTTTTGCTTTTCAGGTAACGCGTTCATGGCCATGTTTAGTTCCATTAGAATTTCATCGCCGTCAAATGGAAAGTCATTGGACGTTTTGATGGGATTTTGGCTCAATGAAGTTGTTTTGATCTGTCTTTCAATGGTTCGGAGAGCTTCCCGATAGGCAATAGTATGAAGCCATGTTGAAATTTTTGATTGACCTTTGAACTGTTCCCATTTTTCCCAAGCGATGACAAAAGTGTTTTGGCAAATATCATGCGCGTCCTCATGATTATTGACCATTCTCCTTACAAAATAATAAATGGGTTTTTGACAACTTTCAACAGCCATTAAGAACTCCCGCTCTTTGTCCTTAGCGCCAGAGGTAATGTCTTTGTTGTGCAGTTGATTCATGAAATTTAGAGCATGTGGAACAAAGAAAGTTTAATCTGCGGTTAGATTTTTTTTCTGCCTCAATTGTCTTTAAGTTTGTTCATACCAAAACAGTGGGATTATGGGAATATACGTCATAGGAGAAATTGGACAAAATCACAATGGTTCACTGGATCTTGCCAAATTATTGGTTGAGATTGCAGCACGGCCCATCAAAGAAAATTTATTCAATCTGCCACTGCGTCCCATGGATGCCGTCAAACTAACCAAAAGAGATTTGAAGGAAGAGTTGTCTCAGTCACAAATGAACAAGCCTTATGAAAGTTTTCATTCTTTTGGACGCACCTATGGTGAGCACAGGGAAGTATTGGAGTTGACTGATGAGGAGCACTATGAAGTTTACAAACATGCCAAGCAGTTGGGTTTGGATTTTGTTGAAACACTATGCGCAGTAGGATGTTTGAGCATGTTGCGTTATTTTACTCCGGATAGATTAAAAGTGGCGAGTAGGGATTTGACCAATCTTCCTTTATTGCAGGCCTTGGCTGAGACCAGAATTCCCATCATCTTATCTACCGGTATGGCCGGAAAACGTGAGTTGGATGAGGCCTTACAGGTGATTCATCGTTATCACAGTGATATTTCAATTTTGCATTGTGTATCCCAATATCCAACGGAACCTCGAAATGTCAACTTGAATACCTTGAAGTATTTGCAAGAACATTATGGTTCATATACCATTGGCTATAGTGATCACACCATCGGTATTGCTACACCTGTTGCAGCGGTGGCTATGGGCGCCAAAATAATTGAGAAACACATCACGCTTGATCGAAACATGAAAGGGACTGATCAGTCAGGTTCATTGGGCATAGATGGAATGAACAGGATGGTCAGGGATATCAGATTGTTAGAGATGCAAATGGGCGTGGAGGATATTTTTATTTCTGATGGGGTAGAGGCGGCCAAGTTTAAGTTGGAGCGTTCCATCGCAACCAACAGATCCATGAAGGCAGGTGAAGAAGTTCAAGAAACGGATTTGCACATGTTGTCACCCGGCGATGGTTTCAAATGGTTGGACAAGGATTTGGTCATCGGTAAAAAGTTGGCTTTGGATATCCCAGCAGATGAAATTATCTATCCCAATATGCTTCAGTCATGAGACAAAATCCACTCTTGCCCAAAGTTGTTTTTACAGACATAGATGGAGTCTGGACGGATGGCGGAATGTATTACGATCAAACGGGCAATGAATGGAAGAAATTCAACACCAGAGATTCGGCTGCAATTTTGTTTTTAAGACAACTTGATATTCCGATTGTGGTGATAACAGGTGAGGACACCAACATCATGCGCAAGAGAGCAGAGAAACTGAAATTGAACTTTGTTTATCATGGTGTCAAGGATAAAGTGGCAGTGGCAAAGTCTTTTTGTGAAACACACAATATTCAATGGAGTGAAGCCGCTTTTATTGGTGATGATTTGTTGGATATTCCGTTACTAAAATTGGTTGGTTATTCAGGTTGTCCTGCAGATGCACCAAAGTATATACAGTCCTTGGTAAAGAAAATAACGTTGAAGAAGGGCGGAGAAGGAGCCTTTAGAGATTTTGTCGAAGAATTGCTTATGGACGCAGGAGTTTGGGATGAAGTGATTAAACATTGGACCAACAAATGATAGGATTGACCATTGTTTTTAAAGCCATTTGGATATTTGTAAAAGTCCTTTTTTTTGGTGTATTTAAAGTCAACAACCCATGGGGTTGGTCTTGGAAGAAATGGATGACTGGTCACACTTTTAGAACGACAGGTAAAAAGTCTAAAACGGATTTAATGGCCGTTCCTCGATACGGGGTAAGGGCTGTGAGAAAAATTCTTGATCGACGAAGCCTTCCCGTTGTCTATCAAGAAGAGTCGATTTATTGTCAAACCACCTCTCAAGAAGCTCAGTTTTCCAATTACCTTAGCGCCATTACAGGCAGAGAATTGAAGTTTATTGTTTACCGAGATTATTCCCCTCATGGAATGGGTTGGCTAAGTAGGTTTGTTTTGTTGTTTTTTGTGGGTTTTTTGTCATTGGTATTGTTTATTTGCTCACTTTTCGCAAAGCATCGATCAAGACTTGGGCTTTTGATATTGCAATGGGTGGAGAATGTTTTGTTATTCAATATTTGTTGTTCTTGGGGAGTCCAAAAGCTCTATTTTTTTGGCGGGTATGAAAACGATTCATGCTTTACAGGGTTAATGGCCAGAGCCATGGGCGTGCATTTGGTTACCGTTCCATCGGCCAATCCCATACGGAATTTCTACCAACAAGTGGTTACAGACACTTTTGTCATTACCGCTGATTTTCAAAATACCGAATTCAAGAAGTACAGGCATCAATGGCTTTGTGGTCATATAGAACAATGGCCTTTTATTGAGTTTTCCAAATTAGCACCATTTGTAAAAGGAGATGGTAATACCATTAAGAAGTCAATTGGATTTTTATCCCGCGGTGCTTGGTTGAGGAAGAAGAGAGCCGTCCATGCGCAAAACAACAACAGAGACTTTGAATATGAAGAACGTTGCATGAATGCATTGCGCGGATTTCTTAAGGCAAATTCTGAATATACGCTAGTGGTGCTGCCGCATCCAATGGAGTGCCACAAACCAGAGTTGAAGCAAGAAGCTATAGCTTACTACAATGATTATTTCGCTGGTTTGAAAGTTGTTTTTTATGACAAGGGTTTGAAATCCTATCAGTGCTTCTCTGATGTCGATGTAACCGTCACAGCCATCTCGAGTGCAAACATTGAACGCTTGTATTGCGGATACAAGGCCATGTTTGCTCCGTTGGGCGCCGAAATGGAGTTTTTTTCAGGTTCTACACTCGATAATATTGTCTGTAGATCAGAAGGGTCATTTGATGCACTTCTATCCGATATTCTTAACCGAAGTGAGGAAGATTATTTCAACCATTACCAATTGCAACCTTACAGATTTGATTCCATTAGAACTCAGCATTGAGCGGAGTGCGGGGGAATGGAATAACATCACGGATGTTGCTCATGCCAGTTGCATACATCACCATGCGTTCAAAGCCCAATCCAAATCCAGCATGGGGACATGTGCCAAACTTGCGCGTTTCTAAATACCACCAAATGTGCTCCTCAGGGATGTTGAATTGTTTGCACTTTTCGAGCAAGACATCGTAACGCTCTTCTCGCTGTGAACCTCCAATGATCTCACCAATGCCAGGGACCAACATGTCCATAGCAGCCACCGTTTTACCGTCTTCATTGAGACGCATATAGAACGCCTTAATCGCTGCTGGATATCCAGTAATGATAACAGGCTTTTGGAAATGTTTTTCTACCAAATAACGCTCATGCTCACTTTGCAAGTCAATCCCCCAACTGACATCATATTTGAATTTTTTCTTTTTGTAATGATTGGAGTTCATTAAAATGTCAATGGTTTCTGTATAAGTGATGCGTTCGAAAGGACTATCAACAACAAATTTCAATCTTTCCACCAAAGGAATGGTTTGTCTTTCCTCTTGTGGTTTGGATTTGTCTTCTTGTTGCTCTCTTTCTTGCAAAAATGTCAAATCCTCCAAAGCGTTTTCTAAAACATGGTTCAGACAGAATTTCAAAAATGCTTCAGCCAAATCCATGTTGTCATATATGTCATTAAAAGCTACTTCGGGTTCAATCATCCAGAACTCAGCCAAGTGGCGTGAAGTGTTGGAGTTTTCTGCACGAAACGTAGGACCAAAAGTGTACACTTTTCCCAATGCCATTGCTGCAAGCTCCGCCTCCAATTGCCCGGAGACAGTTAGGTTAGCTGATTTACCAAAGAAATCTTGACTGTGATCTACTTGGCCATTTTCATCTTTGGGAATCTGATTCAAGTCTAGGGTAGTCACCTTGAACATTTCACCGGCGCCTTCGGCATCGCTCCCTGTGATAATGGGGGTGTGCAAATAAAAGAATCCACGATCATTGAAGAATTTATTTACAGCAAATGCAAGGTGATGACGCACCCTGAAAACCGCGCTAAATGTTGAAGTTCTAAAACGCAAATGCGCCTTTTCCCTGAGAAACTCCAAACTGTGTTTTTTCATTTGAATGGGAAACTCGTTGGGATCGCAATCACCAAGAATGGTAAGGGATTGACCAATCACCTCCACGTTTTGTCCTTTGCCAAGACTTTCTTGCACTACACCAATAACAGAAACAGAAGTTCCAGTATACAATCGTTTTCTTAGATCTTCTGGCGTTTGTTCAGGATTTAGTACAACCTGAATATTGCGCAAAGTTGAACCATCATTGATGGTCAAGAATTGATCATTTCTAAAGGTCTTTACCCAGCCTTTAATGTTGACTTCTTTGCCAATTTCGGCTTGATCTAAAATGTGGATGATTTCTGTGCGCTTCATATTCTTCAATGAGGCACAAATTTAATCAATTATAAATGAACAGGGGTATTCAATTTTTTGGTTTCAATTTTTCCATCTCGCATCCGGATGATGCGATTTGCATGAGAAGCAATATCCTCTTCATGAGTGACCAAAATTACCGTGTTGCCCAAGTCATGGATATCTTGAAACAGGCGCATGATTTCATGGGAAGTTTTCGTATCCAAGTTACCGGTTGGTTCATCGGCCAATATAATGGAGGGCTTGTTGACCAATGCTCGAGCCACCGCAACGCGCTGACGTTGTCCTCCAGAGAGTTCATTGGGTTTGTGTAACATTCTATCGGCAAGACCAACTTGTTCTAAAACTTGCTTGGCACGTTTTAATCTTTTTTCTTCCGTCCATCCCGCATACACCAGCGGAAGGGCCACATTTTCAAGCGCGGTATATTTAGGCAAAAGATTAAAGGTTTGAAAAACAAAGCCAATTTCTTTGTTGCGTATTTCTGCCAGTTCATTGTCTGTCAAAGTTGATACATTGGGACCATTCAGAAAATAATCCCCGGAAGTGGGTCGGTCTAAACAACCCAAAATGTTCATCAAGGTTGATTTCCCTGACCCTGATGGTCCCATGAGTGCAACATATTCATTTTTTTGTATTTCTAAATCCACGCCATCAAGGGCGTTTACCGTCTCTTCACCGATGGTGTAGCTTTTGGTTAGACCTTCTATTTTTATCATTGCACTCATGCATCAAATGTAATCGAATTGATTGACCCTGAAATGCCTATGTGCTTTTTTAACGACCTATGCAACTATTGGCGTATATTTAGACTCTTAAGCATGGTAATAGAAACTTATGAAAAGAATTCTTACTCTCGTCGCCTTTTTGCTCGTTGGTTATTGTTCCAGCGCACAGATTACTTTGAACCCGGGAATTACAGCGGATCAAGCTGTTCAATATTTGCTTGGACCAAACGTTACTTATTTCAATGCACAGTTTACTGGTGATCCTGGTCAGTTGGGTTATTTGACTGGTGGCGGAGTTCCATCCGCTTTTGCGATTGAAGATGGTGTTACCTTGACCTCTGGCCATGTCAATGAATTACAATTGGGCGCTACAGTTCCGGCCATTGTGGGCGGGGTAGCCAACAATCCTGACTTATTAGAAGTAGCCAATTCAGTGTTTCCAATGATTGGTCTTAATTTGACCATTCAGGATGTCAATGACCAGGCCATTTTGGAATTTGATTTTATTGCAACTGGGAACACGCTGTCATTTGATTATATTTTTGGTTCTGATGAATATTTGACTTTTGTAGATCAAGTGTACAATGATGTTTTTGCTTTCTTCCTTGCTGGTCCTGGAATAACAGGTGATTATTCAGCACCTCCAGGGTATCCAGGAGGATCAACCAACATTGCCATTATTCCTGGATCTAATCCTCCTCTTCCCATCACCATTTCAAGTTTAAATAACGTAGACTATAATCAGTATTATGTCGATAATCCAGCTCCCAATGAGGGTATCGGAAGCAATGGATATACTGTTCCTTTGTTGGCTACTTATCCATTGCTTTGTGGTGAAACCTATCACATCAAATTGTCGATTGCTGATGCGCAGGACGGGTCATTACAATCATTTGTAACCCTAAGAGCGGGTAGCTTTAATGTGGGGAATAATTTGATTCAACCCGTCAGCGTGAATATTTCAGGCAATCAGGGTGGTATTACTGGTTTTCCCCCGAATGCGATTTTAGAAGGAGAGAGTTGCTACGATGGTTTTTTTGTGATTGCCCCTCCTCCTTGCTTGTTGGAGCCCGATACCATCACACTTTATTTTGGCGGATCTGCCACATTGGGAGAAGATTATACCTACAATGGCGATACGACACTGGTGGTGTATCCCGGTACTTATGATACTTTGTTCTTGAATGCCATGGTGGATGATATAGCAGAAGGAACCAACACCATCACTTTTGGTAATATCACCTCAACGTATGAAACCATCGATATTGGTTTTATTTATGTCGATCCTTTGGATACTTTGAATGGCGTAGACATGGATACCACAACGGCAACAATGATTATTGTTGACTACAGTCCAATTAACGTGAGTACACTCCCTGATATTGGTTTGTGTGAAGCTGTGATTCCTGAGAGCTATGGTCCTAACGCGATCACTGCAAACACCGGCGTTCCTCCTTATTCGTATCAATGGGAAAATCCACTAGGAGATATAGTTTCTAACAATGACACCGCATTTTTTCAATACCAGGCCCCCGGAATTGTTCCCGGACAATATTGGATGACCGTTACCGATTTTTGCGGACTGACAGATTCGTTGTCTTTTGAGGTAACTGATCCGGTTCCCGTCAATGTCAATGCATTGAGCAATGTTGTCCTTTGTCAATCTCCCATTGATGTGAATGTTGAAAACGCCATTTCTCAAGGTGCTGCCCCTTATTCTTTTACTTGGAAAAATCCAGCCAATGAAAGTGTCGTAACAAATAGTGCCAACGCCGTTTTCACTTTCACTCCTGGCGATGCTAACTTAACCAACGGAAACTATGAGGTGATCATCAATGATTATTGCGGAACTTCAGATAGCACGACATTGAACTTGCAGATCCCGGTTCCACCAATGAAACCAATCACTCTGCCCGACTCACTAATATTGGGATTGTGCACCACGGATACATTGACTTTGACTGCTTGGACCAATGAGAATGTCTCCTACAAGTGGTGGTATTATGATGCAACGGATTCTATTACAGATAATAATGCAGATTGGACATCGGCTTCCTACTTTATTGGAAGTGCTTTTCCAATGACGTATTGGTGTCGAGTCACTGAGCCGCAATGTGGGTATTACGAATCTGTCAACTACACCGTTTTGCCTGTGGCGTGCACAGTGGAGTTTCCCAATTTGCTTTCAGGCTTTGCAGGAGATGCCAAATCATTTAGTTTGTTGTGCAACCCTGATGTATATGCTGAAGAGTTTGAAGCAGGTCAACCCATCGGTAACCAAACGTTCCACATTTGTGGATTGTTCAATCCTTATGACTCCACATGGAAATACCCCAATTCTACTTTGAAAGTATTCAACCGATGGGGAATCATTGTTTATGAAAGCGCAGATTACAAGAATGATTGGAAAATTTCAGACCTGGCAGAGGGAGTGTACTACTATGAATTCGTTTGGAACAGACCCAAAAAGGAATATTACACTGGTTCATTCAATGTGTTAAAGTAAATTATTTTCCTACCAATAAAGAGCCGGTCATTTCGATCGGCTTTTTTATGTCCATCAAATGCAAAATAGTGGGCGCAACATCAGCCAAGATGCCATCCTTAACGCTATTCACTGAATCAGAAATTATCCAAATAGGTACGGGGTTAGTGGTGTGCGCGGTGTTGGGGGAACCATCCTCATTGATGGCTTTGTCTGCATTACCATGGTCAGCAATGATGATGAATTGATAGCCATATTGAATACCAAATTCAACCAACTCTTTCAAGCATTGGTCTACCGTTTCTACAGCCTTGATAATAGCATCCCAAACACCAGTGTGTCCCACCATATCAGGATTGGCAAAGTTGAGACAAATGAAATCAGGTGATTCCTTTGCCATGACGTCTTTGGTTTTTTCCAAAATACCTTGCGCTGACATCTCAGGCATTAAGTCATACGTGGCAACTTTGGGTGAGGGGACCATGCCTCTTTGCTCCTTATCAAAGGGCTCTTCACGACCGCCACTAAAGAAAAAAGTGACGTGTGGGTATTTTTCTGTTTCAGCAATTCTCAATTGAGATCTTCCAGCTTTTGAAATGACTTCTCCCAATGTCTGCACCAGATTGTCCTTTTGAAAAACAACATGCACATTTTTGAACTTCTCATCATATTGGGTCATTGTAATATAGTGCAATGCTGGAATGGGAATCATTGCAAATTCAGACAAGGAATGCTGACTCAAAACCTCTGTTATTTCCCTGCATCGGTCCGTTCTGTAATTGAAGCAAATAACAACATCACCTTCTGATATGGGTGCAAATTGAGATTCAATGATGATGGGTTCAATGAATTCATCGGTTACTTCCTTTTTGTAAGAAGCCTCAATTCCTTTGGTAGCATTGGAATATTTTGTGCCAATGCCTTGGGTCATCAAATCATATGATTTTTTAATCCTTTCCCATCTTTTGTCTCTATCCATGGCAAAATATCGTCCGATAACGGATGCTATCTTTACGCCTGTGGGTTCAATGGCGCCTTCGAAAGCTTGAATATAACCCATTCCACTTTGCGGATCGGTGTCTCGTCCGTCTGTGATGGCGTGGACTCGAGTGACAACCTCTGGGAATTGTGAAGCAATCTCACAGATGGCTGCGGCATGAAGCCAATGCGAATGAACACCTCCATCGCTAATCAATCCAATAAGATGAACAGCTTTGTTGTTCTTTTTGGCGTATTCAAATCCGGAGAGTAAAGTCGGATTGGAATAGAATTCCCTTTCGCGAATATTTTTGTTGATTCTAACCAATTCCTGAAACACAACACGACCAGCACCGATGTTCATGTGGCCAACCTCTGAATTTCCCATTTGGCCATCCGGAAGTCCCACGTGCTCTCCATCCGTTCTCAGCTTGGCATTGGGATATTTTTGGGACAAGCTATCTGCAAAAGGTGTGCGTGCATTTGCGATGGCATCTGAGTTGTCTTTTTTACCAATACCCCAACCATCTAAAATGACCAAGGCTACTTTCTTATTGTGTTTTTCCATGATAAGGCAATCTAATTTCGATGATACTTCCTTGAGGCGCATTCTGACGAATCAGAATGGCTCCGTTGTAAATCTTTAGTATGTTTTGAACCAAGTGCAATCCCAATCCTGTTCCCGGTAGTTTTCCTTTGCTTTGAGAACCTCTGAAAAATGCTTTGAGGACTTGCTCTTGTTCCTGTTCTTTAAAACCTATTCCTTCATCCTTAACTTGAATGATGATTTCATCGGTCTGTATCAGCGAAAGTGTGATATTACTACCCTGAGCGCTATACTTGGCAGCATTATCCAAGAGGTTGGAGAGCAGGGCATTCATGAGCTCAGGATCAAAAGGAAAAATGAGCGCTCCTTTTTTTTCTAAATTCCACTGATGGGTTGGATACCATTGACGGTATTTCTTCAATGCCGATTCTGCAATGGCTTCCAAATCAATGGTAGAATTCCAAAGGTTAATGCCAGCACCATCGGTACGTGTTGCAAGCAAAATGTTTTCTATTTGCTGATGCAATTTATTCAAGGCTATCTGAGCGTTGTTAAGCATCAAACGTTGCGTCTCCTCATCGGTTTTTCTTTTCAAAAGTGTATCGAGCATGAGGCGAATACTGGTCAATGGTGTTTTTAATTCATGGGTAACTGACAATAGAAATGTATTCTCTGTCTTGGCCAATTGCATGTCTGTTTTGATGGTTTTGTGAATGAATCGAAAACCCAGAAATAGGAGAATACAGAAAACCAAACCCTCCCCAATAATCATGCTCAACTTATAAAAATAAACATCACTATCCCTGTAGATGAGTCTGTAATTTCTCTCTAATTGTATTCCCCACCAAGTCAATTGAAGGATTACATACAAAAATAGAATGATTAAAAAATAGAGTCTGTACTTCCGCAATTTCACCTTGTAAAATTAGTACTTTTGTGCGTGCTTTTACGGATTATCATTATAGTCATTGGTTTCATTTTTTCATCGTCCATTGTTGGACAGAAAGTGGGATTGGTATTGAGTGGAGGCGGTGCTCAAGCCCTATCACACATAGGCGTAATCAAAGCCCTTGAAGAGCATCATATCAATATTGATTATGTAGTAGGTACTAGCATGGGAAGTGTGATTGGCGCCATGTACGCGTCTGGAATGACGGTTGCCCAGATGGAGGCTTATGTAACTTCTGAAGATTACATTGAAATGTCTGAAGGAATCATAGATCTCCAGTATCAATATTTATTTCACCAGCCGCCTTCAGATGCATCGATGTTGCCCATACGCTTGGGCGGGGGTGAGTCAGTCAAACAGTTTATTCCAACCCATTTGATTTCTCCGGAAATAATGGATTGGGAGACCATGAAGGTTTTGAGTGCCGCCAATTACAGATGCCGGGAGAATTTTGATTCATTGATGATACCCTTTCGATGCTTGGCATCTGATGTTGAATCCAAACAGTCCGTGATTTTTCAGTCAGGCTCATTGAGCCAGGCAGTGAGGGCATCAATGACCTATCCATTTTATATCCCCGCCATTTCCATTGATGGAAAGTTGATGTTTGATGGAGGTATTTACAATAATTATCCTTTGGATGTGATGTATCAAGCCTTTATGCCAGATGTCATCATAGGTTCCAATGTTTCCGGAGTAATCGCCCAACCCAAAGAAGATGATTTTGTCTCACAAATTGAAAGTTTGATTGTTTATCGGGAAGGCCTCGATCAACCTTGCCCTGAGGCAATAGAAATCAAGCCAGATGTGTCCGCTTTTGGAACTTTCACCTTTGGTAATGCCGCCGATATCATTCAAAAAGGATATCAAGCGGCTCAAGAAAAGCTCTCGGATTGGATAGTGGCTCATGGCCCTATTGGTCAAAAAGACAATTTTGATATCGCAGAAAAAAGGCAGCAATTTTTATCCATTAAAGTCCCTGATGCCATCACCAAGATTGAGATCAATGGTTTGGAAGCAGGGGAATCGTCCCGCATTGTGAAAGGAATGACTTCTGGATTGCCCAATGTTGATTTTAATCAATTTGAAAAGCGTTATTATGCGCTTTGGCGCGATCAACGCATACACAAAGTATTTCCCATCAGCTCAGTTGATACGACACAGTTAGATGATGATGGATACCTACTTAAATTGGATATCAAAAAGGAATTACCGGCCCTTGTAACCATAGGAGGGAATTTCTCATCACGCGCCATCAATACGGGTATGATTGGGTTCCAATATCAGCCATTTAAGAATAGAGATGCAATGCTCTATGGAAACAGTTATTTTGGTAGGTTTTATGGTTCGGCTCTGGTAGGTGCCTCATGGACAACCAAGTCTTTTCGATTTCCTTCCTCAGTATCCTTAGCGTTTATTCAGAACCGATGGGACTATTACCGCAGTGTATCTGCGTTTTTTGAAGATGTAAAGCCATCCTTTGTATTGGTCAATGAAAGATTTTTTCAGGGTAAATTTAAATTGTCTACCTCCCAGCATTCTCTGATTACCGCGCAATCTGCCTACACCCATCAGTATGATAAGTATTATCAAACCCGTCAATTCCTGTCCGTTGATACAGCAGATGTGACGGAGTTTGACGGTTGGATACATAGATTGTCATGGGAGTATAGTACTTTAAATAGAAAGCAATATTCTAATGAAGGGTCAAATGTTAAAGCCATTGTCAAGAATGCCTATGGAAGAGAGCTGTCTATCCCAGGTTCAACCAGTGTTCTGAGAGATTCGACAACGCTTTGGCACAATTGGGTTGAGGTGAAATTATCTGGATTAAAATATTGGAAAGTAACGCGGAATCTATCTTGGTTAACCCAGGCCGGAGGAGGTTGGAGCAATCAAGAGAAGTTCAATAATTACATTGGCACCATCATGCAAATGGCACCTTACAACGCCATTCCAGAGGCCAGCACTTACTTCATGCCGCAATTTCGGGGTTTGGTATATACTACAACAGGAATTGGAGTAGTGCTTAGTTGGAAAAGTCGTTTTGATTTGCGATTTGAATACCACCGTATGGACAATTGGAAAAGATATTTGTCGGATTCTTTTAATAAAGCTCGCCTTGAGTACCAATCGGAGGCCAATGCTCAAATTTCTGGAAGTATAGTCTTTCAAACACCTGCAGGTCCGCTGTCCTTTCAACTGAATTATCTGGAAAGAAATGCACAACCCGTTTCGGCTTTGTTCCATTTTGGATACATACTTTTCAATGATTCCCCCAGGAATTAATGTTTATCTTTGTAATGAAATTAGGCTAGATGAAGAATATTAAATTTGCTGTAATCGGGGCAGGTCACATAGGAAAAAGACATGCTGAAATGGTGAAACGAAATCCCAATGCAGAATTATTGGCGTTTTGTGATGTACGCCCCGCTGATGAGTGTGGGATAGAGGCTTTCAATGTTCCATTGTATAAAACCACAGATGAATTGTTTTTAAATCACCCAGATTGTGATGTTGTTTGTGTTTGCAGTCCAAATGGTTTTCACGCACAACACTCTATGGCTGTGCTCAATGCAAAAAAACATTTGGTGGTTGAAAAGCCAATGGCGCTGACCAAGGCGGATTGTGAAGAGATTATTTACAAATCACTGCAAGTAAACAAGCAGGTGTTTTGTGTGATGCAAAACCGATACAGTCCTCCGAGTGTTTGGATCAAAGAATTGTTGGAGAGCGGTAAATTAGGTAAAATTTTCATGGTCAATATCAATTGCTATTGGAACCGTGATGATCGATACTACAAGAAAAATCATTGGAAAGGAACAAAAGACCTTGATGGAGGTACCTTGTTTACTCAGTTCTCTCACTTTTTGGATATTATGTATTGGTTGTTTGGTGATATCATGAACATTCAATCCAAAATGACCGATTTTAACCATGAACATTCAACTGATTTTGAAGATTCTGGTATGGTCAATTTTGATTTCATCAATGGCGGAATGGGGTCTTTTAATTTCTCTACTTCATGCTTTGATCAGAATTACGAAAGCAGCATGACCATCATCGCGGAAAATGGAACAGTTAAAATTGGTGGGCAATACATGAATGAGGTGGTTTATTGTCATGTGAAAGATTATGTCATGCCGGAATTACCAGAAGGGAATCCCGCCAATGATTATGGTCATTACAAGGGTTCAGCGGCCAATCATGTCTATATCATTGAAAATGTTATTGCGACACTTCAAGGAAATTCCATCATTACCACCAACGCTTTGGAAGGAATGAAGGTGGTGGATATCATTGAGAGAATGTACGCTGCCGTGTAATAGTGAAACCAAAGAAATAAAAAAAGGCCGCAACTGCGGCCTTTTTCTTTACTAGTAAATTCGAAATTACTTGGTAACGGTGTTGTATTGTATTTGCCATTCAGGATCATCCATGAACAATTCATTGGCATATCCCATCCATTCAGCGGCTTTCTTTTTATCACTGGCATTGCCCAACTCATTGGCATATACGATTAAAGCATTCTTTAGTAGTTTTTTCACTTCTTCATTTCGGGTAGAGTAGGATTGTGACACCAGCAATTCCTTGGCCTTGGCCAATTCCATGTCTGAATCTTTTACAGCTTTGGCGTGGGCAAAACAAAGCCCTAGCATGATGTGTGCTCCTGCGTCGCTAGGCTCAACATCAATCAAACAGTCATAGTACAATTTGGCTTTGGTGAATTTACCCTGCTCATATTGCATATCACCCTCAATTGTGATGTCCTTGCGGATATTCATGAAGAAATCAGGGAATTCATCAACATATTTTTTGTCTTTGTCTTTGGCTGCATACTTGGAACAAAATTTCATGGCATCTTTAAAAGCGCCTTTGTATTCTTCCATTTGCGTGTATTTTTCAATCTTAGACATTTCATACAATGACATGGCGATATACAAATAAGGCAGAGGGTGTTTCTTGGTATCATCACCCATGGTATAATTTTCAGCCTTGTTCAATACCTTCTCGTATTTCTGATCGACAAAAAGCGAAAGCAAATCCTTGAAATCATTATCAGGCTGGGCAAACAATACAGAGGATGCAAGAGAAAATACAAGTAACAATAATTTTTTCATAATCTTATTTTTTGGAGGTCACTAAAAAACTATGCCAAAATAGAACATTTTGAGCATGTGCTATCTATTCCGTTCAAAAAAAATACGTAAATCTGAGGCAACGGTGTTTGTATATTCGCCGTTAGTCAAATGAAAATGATATGAGAAACTTCTTTATAGCGGCCTTGTTGTTGTTGAGTGTGCAAATGTTGGGTCAAGGCTCGGTTCGAGGATTCATTAAGGATAAGGAAACAGGTCAGGCTGTATTTCCTATCACAGTAGGTTTGGAGGGTACTGGTTTCGGCGCGCAGACCGATATCAGTGGCTATTATTCTTTGACCAAGGTGCCCGTTGGAAAGTATATACTTATTGTCCAATCCATTGAGTTCAAGACTATCAAAGAAGAAATTGAGATTCAAGACAATAAAGTTTTAACCAAGAACTACTTGGTGGATCGTTCCGATGTTGAAATGAAAACTTTAGATGTTTCCTCAGAGCGCTCGGATCAAATCAATAACGTGAACATATCTTCTGAGACGGTTCGTTCTCAAGACATCAAGAAAATTCCGTCTATTGGTGGCCAGGCGGATTTGGTGCAGTACCTCACGGTTTTGCCGGGTTTTGTGAGTACAGGTGATCAGGGTGGACAGATTTTCGTACGCGGAGGTAGCCCGGTACAGAATAAAGTGATTATGGATGGTATGGTCATTTACAATCCTTTTCACAGCATTGGGTTGTATTCCGTTTTTGATACGGATATCATTTCTACTGCTGATGTTTACACGGGTGGTTTCAATGCGCAATACGGCGGTAGAATCAGTTCGGTAATGGACATCACCACAAGGGATGGCAATAAGCGCAAATCCAATGGTAGGGTAGGCGTGAATCCATTTGGTACAAAAGTATTGTTGGAGGAACCGCTCAAAAAATTGAATGAAAAAGGCGGTGGAATTTCCTACATGTTTTCATTGAAGAATTCATACTTGGATAAATCTTCCAAGACCATTTATCCTGATGTGAATGATGGTGCTGGTTTGCCTTTTAGGTACCGCGATATCTACGGGAAGATTTCCATGGGAGGTGGCAATGGTAGCAAATTGAATTTGTTTGGTTTCAACTTTACCGATGACGTAATCAAGTACCAAGGATTGTCTCAGTTGAGCTGGGTGAATAACGGTGGTGGAGGGAATTTTGTTGTGGCTCCTGCAGGTTCTACGGTCTTAATAAACGGAAACTTTGCATTCTCTAAGTACAAGTGTATACTCAAAGAAGAAAACAATCCCGATAGAGCGACGGAAATATCCAGTTTTAATTTTGGCTTAGATTACAAGTTCAATATTGATAAGGATGTTTTGAATTATGGATTGGAGATTGTAGGTTTTGGAACCCAGTACAACACTTTCAACCCACTTGGTGTAAAGGTTGACTTGGCTCAAAACATGACAGAACTGAATGGTTATTTTACTTACAAGATCAATCGGAAAAATTGGATTGTCGAACCAAGTATTCGTATGCAGTATTACAGCTCTATTGCTGTCGTTTCTCCCGAGCCACGTTTTGGTTTAAAGTACAAAGCTTCTGAAAGGTTGAGATTGAAATTGGCCTTGGGTAGATACTCTCAAAATTTGATGGCAACCAACTCTGACCGTGATGTGGTTAACCTGTTTTACGGATTTTTAGCAGCACCTGAAGAAACCCAAGACGAATTTGTCACTCCGGACAATGAAACAAAATTGGTGAAGAATTCTTTACAAAGAGCCATTCATTATGTGGCAGGTACTGAGTTCGATTTAACGGAGTCCATCAATATCAATTTTGAAGGTTATTACAGAGATTTCAGACAAATCACGAACATCAACAGAAACAAAATCTTCCCTGACGACGGAGACAATCAGGATCAACCAGAGATATTACGCAAAGACTTTTTGATTGAAATGGGAAGGGCATACGGTGCAGATATGGTCTTGAAATACGAGAGCAAGCGTCAGTACATCTATATGGTTTATTCATTGATGAAAGTTGATCGTTGGGATGGATTAAAATGGTACGCACCCGTATTTGACCGTCGTCACAATATCAATTTGGTGGCGACACAGAAGTTTGGAAAAGACAGAAATTGGGAATTATCGGGTCGTTGGAATTTGGGATCCGGATTGCCATTCACGCAGACGCAGGGTTACTACCAGCCTAATTTGGTATCTGGAGGAATAAGCACAGATTACGTGAATGCCAACCCCAATGAATTGGGGATACAGTTTGCCGAATTAAATAGAGGAAGATTGCCATACTACCATCGTTTGGATGTTAATTTAAAGCACACCTGGAAGGGTAAAAAAGCCAATTGGGAATGGAATTATGGGATTACCAATTTCTACAATAGAGAGAACGTATTCTACATTGACCGAATCACTGCTAAGCGCACCAATCAGCTGCCTTTGATGTTCAATATGGGTGTTGAAATGAGTTTCTAATTCAGGTTGAGCAATTCCTTAGCATTTGTAATAGCGGCTGGCGTGGGCTTTTGGCCACTCAACATTTCTGCAATTTCTTGAACCCGCTCTTGTGCATTAAGAGTCTTGATGGATGTGATGGTTCGCTCTCCACTGTGATCTTTCAATACTTTGAATTGATGCTGCGCTTTGGCTGCAACTTGAGGTAAGTGCGAAATGGTGATTAATTGCATATGCGCTCCACATTCCTGCAGTAAGGCGCCTATTTTTAATGCTACGTCTCCGCTAACTCCCGTATCTATTTCATCTAAAATCAAAACAGGCAATGCTTTTTGCTTGGCCAAAACAGTCTTGATGGCCAGCATGACCCTTGACAATTCACCGCCGGAAGCCGCTTTTTGTATGGGCATGGCTGCATTTCCTTTGTTAGCGCTAAAAAGCATTTGAACATCATTGATGCCGTCGGGTTTGAAATCCGTTTCTGTTAGTGCAAGACTGAGTTGGGCGTGTTCCATTGAGAGTCTTTTTAACCAGCCTTCAATTTCTGAACAAATGCTTGCGGCAGCTTCTTGCCTTCTTGTGCTCATTAATCTTCCAATGGTGAGTAACTCAGTTTCGGCTTTGGAAATTTCTCTGTTGATTTTCTCCATCTCATCATCAAAATGATGAATGATGTTAAGTTGAGTTTCCCATTGATCCTTTAATGCAATCAACTCTTCTGCATTGGATACGCGGTGCTTTTGTTGCAATCGGTATATTTCTCCCAATTGCTGCTGCAGTTGAACCAATTTTTCAGGGTCATTGACATTGCTTTCAGATGCAGTATCTAGCTCAGTGGATAAATCCTTGATTTCAATTTGTATTGATTTTAATCGATCCAATAGGTCTTGCCCATTGTTGATTTGTTCAGCGTGTTTTTGAAACAATTGTAAGCTCTGATAAACCTGGGAAACAATACCATTCTCCGCGTTGAATAACATACTGCATTGCTGTAGCATGGCATTAATCTCCTCAATATGTTCGGCTCTGTTTACCCATTGTTCACTTTCTATGATGTTGATTTTTCCCAATGAAGATTGTG
>CAMCTV010000014.1 GCA_945878635.1 Chryseobacterium gleum
GCTTTCAGCTTGTATGAGACGAGTAAATTGGACAACCGCGTAAAGATTACCAACTTGCCCGAGGAGTGTGTGGTGACAATCTATGACATGAACGGAACAATGATCAGACAGTTCAAGAAAGCAGATCCGCTCACGAGCTTGGATTGGGATTTGAAGAATGGGAAGAATATTCCTATCGCATCAGGAACCTACATCATCCATGTAAACGTTCCCGGAGTAGGAGAGAAAATCTTGAAATGGTTCGGTGTAATGCGACCCGTGGATTTGGATAATTTCTAATTGAACTTTGAAAGAGAAAACATGAAAAAGAATATAGCCACATTGATTATCGCTGTAGGTACAGTATTTACAGCAGTAGCAGGTAATCCAGATCGCGCAGGCTCTGCTGGTGCAGGTCACCTTTTGGTGAACCCATGGGCAAGAAGCGCAGGCTTGGGTTATTCAGCGATGGCCTCCATCAACGGAATCGAAGCATCCTACAATAATGTTGCAGGTTTGGCTTTTGTCAATAAAACAGAATTGTTGTTTTCATCTTCCAATTATTTGGTTGGATCTGGAATCAAATTGAATGCCTTCGGATTTGGACAGCGCGTTGGAGAGTCTGGTGTATTGGGTTTGAGCGTGACCAGTATGAATTTTGGAGATTTAGAAATTACAGAAGAGGATTTACCAGAGGGTGGAATTGGATCATTCTCCCCCACCTACACCAATATCGGAATGTCCTATGCTAAGGCTTTTTCGAACAGTATTTATGGTGGAATTACCGTTCGATTGATTTCTGAGGCGATATACAATGTGCGTTCACAAGGCGTGTCATTTGATGCAGGAATTCGTTATGTAACAGGTGAAAATGACAACGTGAGATTTGGAATTGCATTGAGGAATGTTGGACCACCGATGCGCTACAGAGGTGATGGTATGACAGTTACAGCAACCATTCCTACCAACGGTACTTCATTAACTGTTGAGCAGCGTTCAGAGAAGTATGAATTGCCATCTTTGGTGAATGTTGGATTTGCCTATGATTTCATCTTTAGTGAGAATGCTAAATTGACCAGTAACTTTCAGTATACGTCAAATTCCTTCACCAAAGATCAGTGGGGAGTAGGTGGTGAGTTCAATTTGAAGGACCGCTTCATTTACCGAATGGGATATCAGTGGGAAAATGGATTGAAGTCTGATGAAGATCGCACCTCAGTATTTACTGGCCCAACAGCTGGTTTGACAGTGCAAATGCCCATGAACAATGGTGGATTTATTGGTTTGGATTATTCCTACAGAACTACCAATCCATTTAATGGAGTGCACAGCATGGGCTTGCATTTAACGTTGTAAAAAAAAAGACATATCTTTGTAAAAGAAACCTCTAGGGGTTTCTTTTTTTTCTAAAACATTTGAGCCATGGCCATAGCGTACTACACAGCAGAGGGATTGAAGAAACTCAAAGATGAGTTGCACAATTTGAAAACAATTGAACGACCCAAGATTAGTCAGCAAATTGCTGAGGCAAGGGATAAAGGAGATTTGTCGGAGAATGCTGAGTATGATGCAGCCAAAGAGGCACAGGGGTTGCTGGAGGCGCGCATAGCAAAGATGGAAGATTTGGCAGCCAACGCAAGATTAATAGACGAGACGCAAGTAGATAATTCAAAAGTTTACATTCTTTCACGCGTCAAGATTAAAAATCTGAAGAACAATGCGGTTGTAGAGTACACCTTAGTGGCTGAAAATGAAGCAAACTTGGCTGAAAAGAAAATTAGCGTGGATTCACCAATAGGCAAAGGGTTGTTGGGTAAAAAAGTTGGTGATGTGGCCAAGGTGCAAATACCTGCAGGGTTGATTGATTTTGAAGTTTTGGATATTAATCGATAATGGCTACTATATTTTCAAGAATAGTATTAGGTGAGATTCCCTGCTACAAGATAGCTGAGGATGAAAAGCACTTGGCTTTTTTTGATGTGCAGCCCGTCGCAGAAGGGCATGTTTTGGTAATACCCAAGATAGAAATCGATTATCTGTGGGATATGGATGATGAGGCATTAGCGGAATTGGTCAAATTTGCTAAGCATGTTGCGGTCAAATTGAAGAAACATTTTCCTTGTATAAAAGTTGGTATGGCGGTGATTGGGCTCGAAGTTCCGCATGCACACATACATTTGGTGCCGATGAATAGTTTAGGGGATTTAGATTTTACCAAGGAAAGACTTAAAATATCCAACAATCAATATCTAAGTTGGATAGAAAAGTTCTAACAATCATCATTTTTTCAAGTTCGATCTGACCTGGCGATTGTAACGATACAAATAACGCAATCAATACTGAAGCATTAGAAAGGCTTAAAAACATCGAGACAACTTTAACAATCAGGTTGAATTGAATTAGTACCAGTCTGTTTGCATCCAGTTCATAGCTGTGTAATGCTTTCAGCCTGTGGAACTGTTCAATGGGTTTTGGTTCAAGGATCGGGCATGTTTGTCCAAGAAGACAATACGAATCAAAAAAAGGCCGCATCATCGATACGGTCTTTTTTGTTTTTTAAAACAAAATTTATTTTAATCCTTGCTCAATACCATCAATCAAGGCGTGGATAACTTTGATGTGAATCTCTTGGATTCTATCCGCATATTCAAACCAGGGAACGATGATACTGATGTCAGCGTGCTGAACAATGTGACCGCCATCTTTTCCAGTGAGTGCAATTACTTTTATTCCTAATTCTTTGGCTTTTTTGGCAGCTTCCAATACATTTTTGGAATTACCACTGGTGCTAATGGCCAATAAAACATCACCTGCTCTGCCAACCCCTTCTAAATATCGACTGAAAATAAAGTCATATCCATAATCATTTCCAACACAGGAAATGTGTGAAGGATCGGAAATACTAATGGCCCGATAAGCGGGACGATCATTGCGATAGCGTCCGGAAAGCTCTTCTGCAAAATGCATGGCATCACACATGCTACCACCATTTCCACATGAAAAAACTGTTCCCTGCTGTTTTAATGCGTCAACCATCATTTGGGTTGCGGATGCTACAGTAGTTAAAAAATTTTCATCTGAAAGTATTTTCTCTAACAATTCATGCGCTTGTTGTAAATGCAGTTGAATGGTTTTCATGTTGCGAATATCCAAAACTTAACCCAAATTACTCATTATATTTGTTTCTTTTGTTCAATATGGAAAAGTTCACAGTTTCTAAGTTATCCATCGTAATTCCTGCCTATAATGAGGGAAAGACCATTCATCTTATTTTGGATAAGGTGAAAGAAGTGCAGTTGTTGGGGGAAATCCAAAAGGAGATAATCATAGTCAACGATTGCTCAAAAGATGATACGGAGGAAGCTGTAAAACGCTACCATGCTGACAACCCTAGTCTAAATATTCAATACTTTAAACACGAAGTGAATAAGGGAAAGGGAGCAGCATTGCACACGGGAATAAAGTTGGCCTCAGGGGATATTGTCATGATTCAAGATGCTGATTTGGAATATGATCCCCAGGAATACAATATATTGATTAAACCCATAGCTGAAGGATTTGCAGATGTTGTTTATGGCAGCCGTTTCATGGGGGGAAAACCCCACCGAATTTTGTTTTTCTGGCATACCATCGGGAATAAGTTTTTGACGTTTCTTTCCAATGCCATGACCAATCTGAATCTAACCGACATGGAAACATGTTACAAGGTGTTTAAGCGTGATATCGTTCAATCTTTAGAGTTGAAGGAAAATCGTTTTGGTTTTGAACCTGAAGTGACTGCAAAAATTTCTAGAATTCCCAATATTAGAATTTACGAAGTTGGAATATCCTACTACGGACGTACTTATGAGGAGGGAAAGAAAATCGGTTGGAAGGATGGTTTTAGGGCCATTTATTGTATTTTAAAATACAATTTGTTCAGTAAAAAGTGATAATCCACTAGGCCATGTCAAAGTTTGTCGTTAGTCCAAGAGACTACACGCACTTGGTTGAAAAAAGGCAGACTGTTGCGCTGAATAAGGAGCTTTCGATCAAGATTCCTTTTGGATCTTTTGATGTTTTACTTTTCGCGAAGAAGAATTCGAGCTTTCAGATCTTTGAACAGTTTCAGGATGGATTTATTGGATGTATTGGTACACCTATTTTTTTTTCAGATTTGTCGCTGGCAGATATTTACAGAGGTTTTCAGGAAACTGAATTGGGCCATGTCTGTGATGTCATTGGAGGTCATTTTGTATTGCTGATTCACAAGGAAAATTATTTGTATGTGATTTCTGATGGTATTGGTAGCATTGATGTTTTTTATGGTTCAGATCAAAAGCCCATTGTTAGCAATGATTTGTCATGTGTGGCTTTGAGTAGTTCCTTGGAGTACGACTCAGAAATGTGTGAAATAGAATCGGTCTGTTTGAGTCCTGGTAAACGAACAGTTTTCAATCATGTTCAGAAACTAATAGGTGGTGTTGAGTATCTCAAAATAAAGGCGTCCGGCGAAGTGCAAGTTTATCGCCATGGCAACAGCATCAGAAAGCGATTGGAACGTTTTTCAAGTTGGAAAGATTCAGATTATTTTGATCGAGTAAAAACTGTCTTTGATGCTTTTTCAAAATCAAATCAGACAGTAGGATTGAATTTTACGGGCGGTTTAGATGGAAGAACAATTCTTGCATCTTTGCTAGACACAGAAACCCAAGTTGAATTTTATTATGGCCAAGGGAACAGTCAAATCACCAATACACAGGATAAGGATTTGCAGATTGCCAGGGAAGTAGCCAATGATTTGAGGATTCCAATTCACATCATGGATTGGAAAACGGAATCAAGTGATGCAGAAGAAACTGATGTAGCAAAAGATTATTTGCTATTGGGTTCCTTTGCCAAGGTGCATGGCGGAAGTGAGGCTTTTGTGCAATCATTGACATTGCGAAATCAACAGCGTAGGGACATTGTTTTTATGGGGGGATTTAGCCCCGGGTTTTCAAACAAAGATTTCCACGAGAGACAGTACCATTCATTTCAGGAAATTGTGAGTGACTGTTTAAAAGGCCCCTTGCAGAGTGTTGCATTTAAATACTACAATAAGGTATCCAAGAAGTTCTATCATGAATGTCAGTTGTATTGCTTGGCTCATGAATTGATTGATGAGCAAGATGAGCTATTGGTAGATGGACATATCATTAGGGCACTATTGTACCTTCGTCCTGAAAGCGAACATCTTCAACTGTTTAATCTATTTGATAAATATGTTGCGCCATACAATACCAACGAGCTTCTGATTCCTATGTTGTCTTTAAATACATCTTTTCGAAGAGGTAGGAAATTACAGTTGAATTTAATCCACCAGTTGCGGCCTGATCTTTTGAATTATCATCTTTTCAGTGGAATTGCAGATAGAACAATCACAAAGAACTTGGAGATTGACACCAAAAAAGTTGAGAAGAAGTCTTTTAAGATCCCCAATAAATATTTGGCGTATAGGTATTATATTTTGAAAAGACCGATACCCAAAAAGCACCATGGACAGGATTTGGAAATGTATACCCGAGTAATGGAACAATTGAGTAATCAATTCAAAAACCGTTGGTTTGGTTTTGTTATTTTCAATTTGAGGTATTGTTTGCGACTAAGATTTAGTTACCGAATCATCCATTATCAGCGCGTTTTGATGGATGAATTGGGAGAATGAGGCTTGTCTCAGGCAATAAGTTTTTTGAAGAACTCAGCGTAGTTGTTATCAGAATTAAACCCCGCTAGGTATTTCTCTCTTGCCTTCTCACTGAAGAGATTCCATTGTGCCGGATGATTGCTCAGGTCCAATATTTTTTGGGCCACATCAGAGGGCAAGAAGTCTGTTGCAATGAGATAACCATTCTGATTGTCTTCAACAAGTTCAGAAGTCCCACCAACATCGGTAGCGATACAAGGAATTCCATGCATCAAACTTTCCATTATAGAAACAGGAACCCCTTCCATATAACTCAAATTGATAAAGCACAAAACTTCATTTTCCTGATAGTACTGGTGAATTTGATTGGAATCAAGATGGCCAAGAAATTTGAAATCTATTCCGCTGTTTTTTGCTCCTTCCTTCAATGGCTCAGAATACTTTGAAACACCATCGCCGATGTGCACCCATTCAAATTGTTGATTGGGTAGGCATTTCATGATGTCTATCATCAAATGAAGTCTCTTGATCTCCGCAATATTTGAGACCGTTAAAATGGTAAATTTCTCAGAGGGAAATTGTGTATGACCTTTGAACATATCAGGTACGCCCAAGTAGGCCAATTCAAACTTGGGAGATTGAAGTGGGAATTTTCTGCGGAGGTAATTCAACCCCAGTTGAGATATGGCAAATATGTTATTCAGGTATTTTAACTTGAGCTTTTCAAATGCCACAAAACCCTTGGGCCAATCATTGTGAAATAAGTCAATGGAATGTGCTCTGGCTATGGATTTTTGGGGTCGAAATTGAAATCGTGATTGCATCAATTTCTCAATGATAACTCCGTCGTGGTTCCAATAGTGGTAGCAGTAAAATTGCGCCTGTTTTGAAATGCTGTTGTCTTTTGAAACAAATAAAGACAACTTCTTGGCTATGGCATGATAGTGTTTTATTCTGAAAAAAAGTGTCTTTAGCTTTTGAAACGTTGCTGCCTTTTGATTGGTCAATACCATCTCCAAGGCTAGTATTCTGAGGGTATCAAAAAAGCGTTCTACCCTTTGCATGGGGGAGTAGCGGGGCAGCGCATTGGGCTTGAGCACAAAAAGATTTTCAAACGGCAGATGAGCTACTCGATTACTTGTTTCATCAAAAGAGAATTCATGATATGGAACGATGTAAACGGAATCAAATGTTTTGCTCAAATAGGGCAATTCATTGCTGATATAAGATTCCATCGTTCCATAAGGGAATTTTTTAGTGAAAAGCAAGCAAATTTTATCGTTCACCTAATCAAATATTGTATGCCTCCATTGGTGGGCAAGTACACACCAAATTTCTATCACCATAAGCATTGTCTACTCGACCAACAGAAGTCCAGAACTTGTTGTCTTTTAAGCCGTCAATGGGATAAGCTGCTTTGGAACGAGAATAAGCATGTGTCCAAGCGTCAGCACACACTTCAACAGCAGTGTGTGGAGCCATTTTGAGCACGTTATCTGTCTTATCAGCCGTTCCATTCTCTACTTCAGCAATCTCTTGACGGATGGCGATAAGCGCTTCGCAGAAACGGTTTAACTCACTGAATGGTTCACTTTCAGTAGGTTCAATCATCACTGTTCCTGCAACAGGAAAAGAAACGGTTGGAGCGTGAAATCCATAATCCATCAATCTTTTGGCAATGTCCTCTACCTCAACACCAGCCGCTTTAAATGCGCGACAGTCCAGGATCATTTCATGTGCAACGCGTCCATTGGATCCAGTGTAAAGAACAGGATAGTGATTCTCCAATAACGCTTTCATGTAGTTGGCGTTTAGGATGGCTACCTTGGTGGAATCAGTAACGCCGGTGGCCCCCAACATTTTGATATAGCCATAAGAGATCAACAAAATCAATGCGCTGCCAAATGGTGCTGCAGAAACCGACTCAATGGCTTGGTCTCCTCCTGTTTTAACCAAAGGATTTCCGGGTAAGAAAGGAACCAAGTGTTGGGCAACACCGATGGGCCCCATACCAGGACCACCGCCACCATGCGGAATCGCAAATGTTTTGTGTAGGTTTAAATGACAAACATCCGCTCCGATGTTTCCTGGATTGGTTAATCCTACTTGTGCATTCATATTGGCGCCATCCATATAAACTTGGCCGCCATTGGCGTGAACGATGGAGGTAATTTCTTTGATACTTTCCTCAAAAACCCCATGCGTAGAAGGATAGGTCACCATAAGCGCTGCCAAAGTGTCTTTGTATTGTTCTGCCTTTTCTTTTAAATCAGCGACATCTACGTTTCCGTTTTCATCACATTTCACCACAACCACCTTAAGACCCGCCATTACGGCTGATGCAGGGTTGGTTCCATGCGCAGAAGAAGGAATAAGACAAATGTTTCTCTGATGATCTCCTCTGCTGTGGTGGTAGGCCATGATGACCAATAGCCCTGATAATTCTCCTTGGGCGCCGCTGTTGGGTTGCAACGAAACACCGGCAAATCCGGTACACTCGCACAAATCATCGTGTAATTCATTGATCATTGCCTGATAGCCTTTTGTTTGCTCCACAGGAGCATACGGGTGCATGTTTGCGAAGGCAGGCATCGTTACAGGAATCATTTCACTGGTTGCATTCAATTTCATGGTGCAAGAGCCAAGCGCAATCATGGCATGAGCCAAACTCAAATCCTTGTTCTCCAATTTTTTCATGTAGCGCAACATTTCAGTTTCGCTGTGGTATTGATTGAAAACAGGGTGAGACATGAACGATGTATTTCTTCTGAAGTAGGCCAAGGACGATGCCCCTTCTAACAATGCTGCGTCTTTGCCGGACAGAACGTACACCAAGTTTTTGATGTCTTCCATTGAAGTGTTTTCGCCAATAGAAACGGATACATGTCCGTTATTCCAGAAGCGAACATTTATTTTCTTTTCGTCGCATCGTTGTGCGACTTCTTTTTCATTTACTGCAAAAAGTACGGTGTCAAAATAAGATTGACTGACCAACTCAACACCGTTGTTCTTTGCACTATATGCCAACAATGTAGCCTTGTGGTGAATATCTTGAGCAATGGCTTTTACTCCGCTTGGCCCGTGGTATACACCGTACATAGAGGCCATAACAGCCAAAAGCGCCTGAGCGGTGCAAATATTAGAAGTTGCCTTTTCTCTTCTGATGTGTTGCTCTCTGGTTTGTAAACTCATGCGCAAACCCAAGTTTCCGTGACGGTCTTTTGAAACGCCAATAATACGACCAGGCATGTTTCTCTTGAATTCCTCTGTAGCACAGAAAAACGCAGCATGTGGTCCACCAAATCCCATAGGGACACCAAATCGTTGTGAATTGCCAAAACACACATCAGCACCCCATTCTCCAGGAGGAGTAATCAAGGTCAAAGCCATCAAATCAGAAGCTGCTGCAATGTGGCCTCCCAATTGATGAATTTGATCAGCAAATGCTTTGTAATCGTGCAACTCTCCTTTGTTATTTGGGTATTGCACCAATGCGCCAAAGTATTGACCATCCAATTGGGCTTGGTTGTAATTTCCTACAACAAGCTCAATTCCCAAGTGTTTCGCGCGGCCTCTGATGACAGATAATGTCTGGGGATAAACTTCTTGATCAACAAAAAACAAATTGGCTCCATTGTTTTCCTTCTCCTTGCTTCTTGAATGGAAAAACATGATCATGGCTTCCGCTGCAGACGTGGCTTCATCCAATAGGCTGGCATTGGCAATGGGCAATCCAGTTAAGTCGGTAATCATTGTCTGGAAATTCAAAAGTGCTTCCAAACGGCCCTGTGCAATCTCTGCTTGGTATGGTGTATATGCCGTGTACCATCCTGGATTTTCAAGAATATTACGCAAAATCACAGTGGGTGTGTGTGTTTCGAAATAACCCAAGCCGATGTAATTTTTTCGAAGATCATTCATTGCGCCAAGCTGGCTCACGTGTTGCAAATAATCTGCCTCACTCATGGGCTCAGTGATGTTCAAAGGTTGCTGCAATCGAATCGATGCAGGAACGGTTTGGTCAATGAGTTGATCTACGGAATCAACACCAATTTTCTTAAGCATTTGAGCAACTTCATGCTCGCGGGGACCGATGTGACGAGAGGCAAAATTCTGCATGTTTTGATATTTCATTGATATGAGGCAAATATAAGTCTTGAATGTTAAACACAAGGTGTCGCTTCTTACCTTTGTTGCATGGGTTTTCAAAACACCAATACCATTTTTCAATCTAAAGAGGAGCGATACCAATATTTAAGGCACACCTTGCCGGCGTTGCTCAGTGGAGAGTCTAACTTTTTGGCCAATTGTGCCAATTCAATAGCCCTCATTCAATCGCAATTCCAGTTTCATTGGATAGGTTTTTATTGGGTAGAGAATGAAACTTTGGTGTTGGGTTGCTTTCAAGGTCCTGTTGCATGCACGCGCATTGCTAAGGGAAAGGGTGTTTGTGGCAGCGCATGGGAATCGGAAAAAATTCAGAATGTTCCCAATGTGGACGAGTTTCCGGGACATATTGCTTGCAGTTCACTGAGCAAATCAGAGCTGGTGATTCCGCTGAAATCTAATGATGGAAAAGTTTTGGGTGTTTTGGATATTGACTCAGAGCATCTTCATTCATTTGATGAATGTGATGAAAGAGAGATGTCTGTTTTAATGGAGGTATTATTGAAAACACTGGAGGCATGAGAATATTGATCTTTTTATTAGTTGTTCTATTTACTTCTTGCGCCCAGATCAAGACTTTGGATGGCGGAGCAAAGGATATGCAACCTCCTGTGATGCTGTCATCTTCATTGAATAATGAAACCTTGGGATTCAAGGGTAATTCAGTTGCTTTCTCATTTGACGAGTATATCGTCTTGAACGACGTTCAGGGCCAGTTGATTTTTTCACCACAGCTCAAGTCATTTCCAGATGTTCAAGTGAAAGGAAAGGAGTTGACCATCTCATGGAATGACACTTTGTTAGAAAATACAACTTATCAATTTGATTTTGGCAATGCTGTTGTAGACAATACGGAGGGCAATGCTGTTGAAGTATCTCGGGTATTCAGCACTGGATCAATGATTGATTCTCTTAAGATTGTTGGCCATGTAAAGGATGCCTGGACACTTGAAAAATCATCGGGATCATTGGTTCAACTGGTGAAGGAACTTCCTTTGATGGGTCAATCTTACCAACCCATGTATCAAGTAAAGACCAGGCAGGATGGCACCTTTCAATTGAGTTATTTATCCTCAACGCCCTATTATGTCGTCTGTTTTAATGATGCCAACGGCAATGCGCGCTGGGATGATAAAGAGGCCATGGATTGGTCTATTAACCCAATAACCCCTCAGTCCATTCCAGACTCATTGAACATGCTGCAGGCCAAATCTTTGATTTCCAACAATGGTTTCTTGGATATTCACGTGGATTCTTGTGGTTGGATGAGCACATTTTGGGACCACAGATGGACTCCTGCAAAAATGATATGCAAGGATTCAATAGGTTTCCAAACTGTATATCAGGACGACTCTTTGTTTGTGGTTATCAATCCATCGGAAGGTGAGGGTTATTTTACCTTCATGATGGCTAGTTCAAACTTTCAGGACTCTTTGAATATCCCTTGTTTCAAGGAGGCGTTTAACAATAGAAACATTGTTATTCCGGATGGTCAACGTGTTTTGGGAGGTGATTCACTGCGATTGTCCATGCCCCGGGCTGTTACAGGTTGGGATTCAAAAAAATGGAAATGGTTGTTGGAAGATTCTGTTATTTCAGTGAAAGGTAATTGGCATAAAGAACAACTTACTTTAACTTTGGCATCACCCATGAAAGGATTTGCAGGTGAAGTTATGTTGCAATGCATAAAGGGCGGTGTTTATGCAGGTGATTGGTCTTTTGGAAAGGACACTGTAAATACTGCTGTAGAATGGCTGACATCAGAGCAATCAGGTCTTTTGCAGGTTAAATCTATTCCGAATGATTGGCGTAACCATCAATTTGTCTTATTGAACGGGAAGCAAAAACTGCCTTACACCACCCGTCAATTGGAAAAGGGCGTGGTGTTGGTTCCTGGAAAATACCATTTGCAGGTATGGGTAGATAGCAATAACAACGGCGTATGGGACAATCATGACTACCTGAATGGGCACAAAGCGGAAAAAGTAATTTATCGCTCAAAAGAACTCAACATCAGAGCCAATTGGCAAGAAGTATTGGGATTAAATTGATGGATTTTAGAAAGAGACAAAGCTCTTTTTCTTGAACTTGGGACTTCCTTTTTTATCGAAACATACCTTTTGATGGTTTTCTTTGGACTCCTCATTGCCATAATTGATGGCTTCTTTCCAATACTCGCACGCGCCTTCTTCGTCATGCAATCGATAGCGAATTTCACCCAATAAAGCCAATACCTCTGGGAGAAGAGGTGTTTTTTCTAATGCCAATTCAGATAGGATTTCTTCAGAAGATTCCAATTGCTGTGCATAGAATTTGGTTAATCCCATATTGAATTTTGCATCCAATAAAGTATTGCGTGTATCGTAGGCTGCTTGAAAATAGATGAATGCTTTTTCGTAGTCTCCTTTTTCTGTGTGAATGATGCCCATTAAGTAAAAGGCGTCCGGGTCATCTGGAAAAGAGTCTACCGCTTTTTGTAAAACTCGCAAGGCCTCTTTGGGTTTTTGCATGTAATAGTAACACTCACCGAGCCAATAGATGGCTTTGTATTCTTCACTGTGATTTAGAAAGTAATCATTCAATTGCGCAAAGGCCAATTCAAAAAGTTGGTTTTTGAGTAGGCAGATTCCGTAATACAATGGGTAACTCTCACTGTGGTATGAAATGGACTCATACCGTGATTTGGCATCACTGAATTTGCCCACTTTCATTTGAGCATTGGCCAATAGAAACTGCCAATCATCTACTTGTCCGCCCATTTGAGTGGGACAGCATTTGAAGAGGGAGTCAACTTCTTTGGCTACTTGAGTATATTTTTCTTGGGCATACAGGGTTTGATACTCTACTAATTTTTGACCCCATGAAATTGAGGTCAGCATAAAAATAGATAGGATCAAAATGAAATTCCGCATTGTTCAAATATACCGCAGAATTCTGAACAACAAAACCAAACCTCAAAGGTTACAAACCGTCCAGGGTTAAATTTTCCAACGTTCCTTAATGTTGTACTTCTTTTTCTGATCTTCAGACTTTACATCAAAAGGAACCAAAGAAATTCCAAAAGAAGCTGAGTAAATGTTCTTCATAACTTTTTCTTGGAAGAATGGTGTTATACCTTGAGTAAAGAAAAAAGTGTATTTTCCAAAACCCAATCGGAAAGTATGGTCAAGAGAGAATTTGTTAACTCCCACATTCTGTTTTCTGTAATTCTGAAACCTGCCTTTTTCGTTGCTGTATTGAAAATATTGGTCTTCAGATAAGTTCCAATTGGCTAAAAAGCCACTGGCCATATGAAAGTGACTCCTTTGATTTTTTGAAAAGTTTATTTCAAGCATTAATGGCACCGTCAAACTGAGAACATTTAGTTGATTCAATTTGAAGTTTTCCTCCGTGTTTTCAATGATTTGTAATTGATTCACTGCTAGATCACCGTTGTTTTTTAGTTCGATGTTTTTTTCCCAATCATATGATTTAATTGAAAAGGAGAGACCTGAAAAGAAGCCTGTTCCTGAACTTGAATTCCCCCATTTTTTTTCAAGTAAGTTAAATCCAAATGAGATGGAATTTCTGTCCTGAGTTGTTAAGTCATGATTTTCGTCTAGACTTTTCCAATTCCCTGAATTGAGTGTTGGAAACCCAATTTCAATGCCCGACCAATGGGTAAAACTGTGATTGGCCTTTTGCGCATTGCTTATCAAAGGAAAAGTAAAACACACGATAGCTAAAAAGGAGTAGATTTTGATAGTCATAATGACAAAGAAAGCTTTTTTGGAATGATTATGGCTTGTGAGAGATTTAAAAATCGTTAAACAATGAAATGATAAAACTTTTTTTAACGTTAATGAAAAAAAGAGATGAAATTTGTAGCAATGAGATTTGTTGGATTTTTGGCGGCTTTGTTGGTTTTGTCCAGTTGTTCTGGTAAGGTAGTTACCGATCAGGTGGAGAGAGGCTGTGCCGTATATACTTCCGTTAAATCGCTGGTTGTTGGTGTCATTGCCTATTCGGAGGGATTGTTTGATTGGAGGGACGAGGGAGAAGGAAATCCTGACGAAGTTCAAAAGCCCGTCACCAAGCAACTCAAGTATAAGAATCAAGAAGGTGTGGTGGAAGTGGTGATGAAGGTGGATGATAAAGGAAATTGGAAAGTGGTAAATATGGCCGCCACCAACGAAGAATTGGCCAAGTACGTTTTGACCAAATTAAAGGATTACAATCAGACCTCTCATAAAGCTGTGGGCCAAGTGGTTAAGTATCGGTTTGTATTCAAAAAGCAAGTGTAATGGGAGTCTTGAAGGATTTGCGTTCATTGACCAATGATGAACTAACAGCGTGGTTGATTGAACATGGGGAGAAGAAATTCAGGGCACAACAAGTTCAGGAGTGGTTGTGGAAGAAGGGCGCTTTAGATTTTGATCAAATGTCCAACTTGTCGGTTGATTTGAGATCATTGTTGAATAACAATTTTTCATTTCCAAATGCCATTCGTAAGTCGGAACAGATCAGTTCTGATGGCACGATAAAATGTATCTACGGAGTAGACAGTGATAAGGTTGTTGAGGGAGTGTTGATTCCAACACCCAAAAGAATGACGGCTTGCATTTCATCACAAGTTGGGTGCAGTTTGTCCTGCGCTTTTTGCGCAACGGGTCGGTTAAAGATGATGCGTAACCTCACTGCGGGTGAAATATTTGATCAGGTTTATGATTTGAAAATGGAAGCCGAGAAAAGGTACC
This sequence comes from Chryseobacterium gleum, assembly GCA_945878635.1. GTDB lineage: Bacteria > Bacteroidota > Bacteroidia > Flavobacteriales_D > Sanyastnellaceae > CAMCTV01. The sequence continues at coordinate 14,548 of CAMCTV010000014.1, forward strand.
AAATTCCATTGTCCAATATTGTTTACATGGGCATGGGAGAGCCTCTTTTGAATTACAAGAATGTTTTGCAGTCCATTGATCACATTACTTCTCAAAAAGGATTGGGCATGTCTGCGCAACGCATTACGGTGAGCACGGCCGGTGTGGCCAAGATGATAGCCAAGCTGGGGGATGATGCTGTGAAGTTCCATTTGGCTGTTTCTCTTCATGCTGCAACTGATGACAAACGGGATAAAATTATGGAGATCAATGAGACCAATAACCTTGAAGCGTTGGCCAATTCATTGCGGTATTTTTATGAAAAAACAGGGTCACGTGTGACCTTTGAATACATCATTTTTAAGGATTTTAATGATAGCATTGAGGATGCCAAGGCGCTTGCGGCTTATTGTAAACAGCTTCCTGTAAAAATTAATGTTATCGAATACAATCCCATTGTTGGAGGCGAATACCAGCAAACCACGGAAGAGCGATTAAAAGCTTTTACCCAATATCTTTTGGAGAGAAACATGGTGGTTAATTTGAGAAGATCCAGAGGAAAGGACATTGACGCAGCTTGCGGTCAATTGGCCAATAAAAATCAATCCATGCTCAAGCCTGCCGCTGCGGAGAAGTTGAGCAATCTAATCTAGTTTACTCAAGCGGAATCCTACATCCGCAATCCCTTCAAGCTGATTGGTTCTCATCGCTTGCTGAATGCTCACACGGTAGTGTCCTGCCATAGGGAATTTTCTTCTTTCCTTAAAGATGATTCGGTTGTCATATAAGTCACCCAAGCCGCTGCCATACCATCTTCCCTCAGCGTCAGCCAGCGGACAGTTTAAGGTGTCAATGTTCAATTTACCATTGGGAAATTCAAGGGAAACAAAAAGGAAAATATTGGAAAAAGCATAGCGTTCCTGATTCCTTAGGGTAACGTAAAAATTGTGTAAAGAAACAGTGTCATTGATATCAAATTCAAAGCTCACGGGTGCATTCATATCCCAGGTTGAATTTGGTATTTCTTGACTTTTTTCAAAGACCAATCCTTGGTTGCAAGAAATAAAACCAACCATCACTAAGGTGAATAGAAGGAAGAGAAGTTTATTCATTGTTGGGTTTTGAAGGAGAGCTTGGTTTGTTATTGTCCTTTTTAAACGGAACATGTTTCTTTTTGGGAGGATTGGGTTTGGCCCCTTCAGTTGCGGGATCGGTATTTTCTTTTTTTGGACCTGCATTTTGCGGTTTTGGTCCATTGTTTTGAGGACGATTGCCTCCTTGGGTTTTCTGATTTCCTTGTGGAGGCTTGTTGTTGTTTTTGACAAAAGGTTTTTTCTTGTTTTTACTTTTATCAAAGCGTGTAAGGCTGTCTTGGCCCACTACTTGAGCAAATCTAACTTCCTCTTCTTTTTCTTTTTCCTTATCGGACAAGTAAACACTTTCATTGATGAATACGTCTTGTCCTTTTTTGTTTTTCTCGATAATGTCAAATACCATTTGGGTACTCAATGCAAAAGGAGCTGAACCCGGTTCATTTTCTAGCGTGTAGTAAATGACTTTTTTAAAAATGTCTGTTTTGAAATGGTAAGCGGTTCCTTTTGGGAGACGCAATTTCACGTGCGTGGGTGGTAGGTCTTTTACGGCCTCGACGTATTGATCCAATTCATAGTTCAAGCAACATTTTAACTTTCCACATTGCCCTGCCAATTTGGTTGGGTTTAGTGACAATTGCTGATAGCGGGCCGCACTGGTGGACACTGCACGGAAGTCGGTGAGCCATGTGCTGCAGCACAATTCACGACCACAGCTGCCAATTCCTCCTAATCTTCCAGCTTCAGCGCGGTAGCCAATTTGTTTCATTTCTACTTTGACCTTGAATCGCTCAGCCAATTTTCTGATCAATTCTCGGAAATCAACACGGTCCTCTGCGGTGTAAAAGAAAGTAGTTTTGGCACCATCTCCCTGGTATTCAACGTCGCTGATTTTCATTTGGAGGTTGAGGGACTTGGCAATTTCTCGGGCTCCCATCATGGTTTCATTTTCCAATGATCTGAAGCTTTGCCATTTGGCGATGTCCTCCTGAGAGGCTTTTCTCAATACTTTTTTCAGTTCGTAGTTGTCCTTAACTTCTTTCCTTTTTAACTGAATTTTAACCAATTCTCCGGTTAGCGATATGACACCCAAATCGTAACCAGGGGCCATATCTACAGCCACCACATCACCTGTGTAGAGTTCCAATTGGCTGTTTCGAAAGAAGGTTTTACGACCGTTTTTGAATCGTACTTCAACAATATCAAAAGGTTTTTGACCGGCCGGCAATGGAATTCCTGTCAACCAATCGAAAACGTTCATTTTATCACCACAACCACAAGTACCACAAGCACCATTATTATTGCAGCCTGCAGGCAGGCCATTTTTTCCAGTCGAACAAGAACTACATCCCATATCACAAAGCCACTACCATTTGAAGTAGTTGGTCAAAGGTAATGAAAACAAAAGATAGAATCAACGGCCGTAGCTATTCCTTCTCAACAAGTGATGGACCTTTATGGACAGATGGGTAAAGAGCAATTTGGCATTGAGGTTTCTGCCAATGTGGTAACTGGCGTCGGTCAGTTCTATCATCAAGTCTTCTATGTTGAAGTGGTTGATGAATTTGGAGAATTTGTCTGCAAAGGCGCGTTCGCTGGGGGTCAATTGTTCTAATGCATCCCCGACATAATTGCGCATAAGATTTTGTCTTACTTGCTCCAGCGCGTACTCAAAAAAGTGCTTCTGAACCTCTCTTCCCCAGCCATGGAAGGTGACAGACAAATCGGTGAGTCCAAGCAAATCTTTTTTATAACAAAGCCTCATCCATTGTTGAAAGGTGTCGTCAAGCCCTTGATTGAAGTTGTCATTTAGAGCAAATAGCATGGCTTTCCACAAGTTGCCATTGGCATATGTGGTGGACATGGTGGCCCTATCCTGTGCGATTTGATTTTGGGTTAAAAAGTCAAATATCTTTTGGTCCTCAATTTTGGGAATTTGGATGCTCTGAACCCTGGATAGCACCGTAGGAAGCATCATTTCCATATTTTCCGTGACCAAGATAAAAAGGGTGTTGGAAGGAGGTTCTTCTAAGAGTTTGAGCAGCTTATTGGCTGTATCTTCTTTGATTAGCTCAGCCATCCAAATGACCATAATTTTTAAGCCACCATAAAACGCTTTAAGAGAAACTTTTCTTGCGATGTTATTGGCTTCTGCTACTGGAAAAAACAATGTTTTGTTTTCCTTGGTGATTTTGCTGATCCAGTGATCAGTATTGAAATAAGTGTGTTCCAATAAACAGTTTCTCCAATCTTCCGCAAAATCATCTGATAAAGTGCTTTCACTTCCACTGCTCGATTTATTGAAAAAAGGAAAGCTGAAATGGAGGTCGGGGTGTTGCAAACTTCGTATGGATTTGCAGGATCTGCATTGGCCGCAAGAGTCGGTGCTTGTCGGTTGTTCACACAACAAAAAACTACTCATGGCCATGGCCAAAGTCAAACCGCCGTGACCTTCACCACCATTGAACAATAGCGCATGAGGCACCCTGCCTTCAAGTTGGCTACGGTGCAAACGCTCTTTCACCACTTCTTGTCCAATAACCGTTTGAAAGGAATACTCCATGCGGTAAATTTAATCACTAAAGATGAAAAAGCTCATAGAAGATTTCAAGGGATTTGATGGGTGATACTTTGTCGCTTTTTATAAAAAGATAGTCGACCATTTGCTTGAGTATTTCCCTCCTTTGATGGGCTGAAACATTGGGTTGGTAAAGGGATTCCCAATTTCCCTGTATGAGTTGTTGGAATAAGAGCAGCTGGTTGTTTTCTGGCAGTATATTTTTTCCTGGTGGAAAGTGGTTTTGTCCAAATTGTCCTTCGTTAATATTGAACCAATCAGCGTGTTCTTTGGGAACAATGGGGCAGCATCCCAATGCTTTCATCAGACCCACAAGAAAAACGTAATGCAGGGGTTGTTCATGCTGGGTTTTATCGATGTCTTGAATGATTTGCTGAACCAGGTAAAACAAAGGTGGATTCTGATAGCCCTCAGTGAGCAGGTGCAATAATATTTCTTGAAAGAATAGCAGCGTTGCACTTTTAATAGGATGAATGCGCGCGCTCAATAATACCTTGGTGGTTTGAGGGGTCTTTAGCCATTGGGCATTGTCCTTTTGTTCTTCCTTACTTTGAAATCGGATGGTGTCAAACAGATCAAATGTTTGCATGGATTTGGAACCAGCACTCCACCAATACGTTTTTAAACCTTGTGACTCAGAGAATATTTTCACTAAGATTAGTCGGTCACGAATCCTTTTTTTTTGAAGTACGATACCGATTAATTCTCTCATGCAACCCGAAGCTTTTTATTTTTGTTTAAAATTAAGTCAAATGGACAATTATCTTCCTGTAATCATATTGTTAGCTGCTCTTTCCATCTTTATGCTTTATCGGTTCAAGGATGAATTGATTATGATGTTTCAATATGAGGATTTTGATGGCACCATCGATAATTGGGCAGTGGCTCATGTCAAAGGAGAAAAGCAGTTTCACCCAATGATTTCTTACCAGACGGATGAGGGTTCAGTTCGTTTCAGAGCTGAAGAATTTTGCATTGGTGAACCCATGTATCCAGTTGGTACTTCTGTGATCATTAGAACCCATCCTAGAAAAAAGGCTTTGCGCAAGGTGATTTACCCTAAGGTTTAATTTTTCTCAATCCATTGATAAATCTCTTTCATGCTTGGCTGAATGATGATTTCAATCCTTCTGTTTTTGGATTTGTCATCTGCATCCACAGGGTGGTATTCACTTCTACCAGATGCAGACAATATTTGAGGTTGAACACCGCTGTTGGCTGACATGATTTTAACTACCTCAGTAGCTCTTAATACAGACAATTCCCAATTGTCACGCGGTATGATGGAAGAGTTGAGTTTATCTGTGTCAGTGTGCCCTTCAACAACAATCTCCACATCGTTTTCATCTTTCAGTGCTCCTGCAATTTCAACAAGTGCTTTTTTACCATTTTCATCAACTGCCGTGCTTCCGGATGCGAACAGCAGTTTGGCTTCCATACTCACGTAAACTTTACCATCTTTTTCTGTGACGGTAAGACCTTTGTTTTTAAACGCCTCAAGCGCTTTGGATAGTTTGTCTCTAAGTGCATTGGAGGCGCTGTCTTTGGCGGCCATCATTTGTTGAAGGTCTTTAAGTTTTGTTTCCCTTTCAGCGATGGCGCTCTCCTTTTCTTGTATCAGATTCTCTTTGTCTTTTATGACACCTTCTTTTTCTCGAAGCGCATCTTCTTTTCTTTTAATTTCTTCCAATAGCAGTCTGTTTTCCTTTGAGGAAGCCACCAAAAGGGTGTTCATTTTTTGGGTGAGTGTGTCGTTAAGCACGCTCAGGTTATCCACTTGATCGCGCAATGAACGGTTTGATTTGCCGTATTTTGTTGTGTCTTGAGACAACGATTCTATGCTTTTTTTTGCGGTGTTCAAAGAAGTATTGCACTCTTTGTTTGCAGCCTCCATTTTTTCATTGAGATTTCTGAGCGTTTCAATTTCCTGATCTGCTTTGTTTTTCTTATCAGAAAGTTCCGTGAATTTTTTCTTAGGAACGCAAGCCACAAAAGAAGTAGCGACCACAGCCGCAAGAATGAGCAATTTGTTTTTCATAGCCTTTTTGGGTTATTGGATACAAATTACCGACCAATCCCTTGGTTTTAAGATTGGCAATGCAGTGAATTACAAACTTTGATTTGTCAATTGATTTGGCTAATCCAAGCAAGGATATCCTCCAATTGAATGGCGGGAATTTCCAATTTGTTTTTCTTTCGGTATCCGTTCAACTGTTGGTGAATGGCTGTTGGTTTGGCTTGTTGTAATTCCTCAATGGAATGGAAACCAGCCTTGGGCAGATGCTCCAACCATTCCTCGCTTACACCCAAGTCTCTAAAAGCGCCAAGGTCCGGACCATGTTGGTGTTTTTCTGGTCTCATCTGCGGGAATAGCAATACCTCTTGTATCGTTTCATTGTTGGTCAATAACATGACCAATCGATCAACGCCTATTCCCATGCCTGACGTTGGTGGCATTCCGTATTCCAACGAACGGATAAAGTCATGGTCAATAAACATGGCCTCGTCATCACCTCTTTCCATTAATCGCATTTGTTCTTCAAATCGTCCCAATTGGTCGATGGGATCATTGAGTTCACTGTATGCATTGGCAATTTCTTTTCCATTGATCATGAGTTCAAAGCGCTCTGTCAATTCAGGATTGTTTCTGTGTCTCTTGCAGAGCGGAGACATTTCTACGGGGTAATCAGTGATAAATGTCGGTTGAATGTAGTTTTTCTCACATTTTTCGCCAAAAATGGTGTCGATGAGTTTACCCTTCCCCATGTTCTCATTGACCTCTAAGCCAATGGAAAGACAGAAGTCGTGAAGTTCTTTTTCTGATTTTCCAGTGATATTAAACCCTGTATAATCAATGATAGCTTGCGTCATGGTAACGCGCTTGAATGGCGGAGTGAAGTTCAATATATTATTGCCATGTTGCACCTCTGATGTACCCAATGCTTTTTGACAAACATGGTTGAGCATGTTTTCTGTGAAGTCCATCATCCAGTTGTAGTCTTTAAATGCAACATAGATTTCCATCACAGTAAACTCAGGATTGTGGGTTCTGTCCATTCCTTCATTGCGGAAGTTTCGGGAGAATTCATACACACCTTCAAATCCACCTACGATCAATCGCTTCAAGTAAAGTTCATTGGCGATGCGCAAGTACATGGGAATGTCAAGGCTATTGTGATGGGTGATGAATGGCCTTGCTGCGGCTCCACCTGGAATGTTTTGCAATACCGGAGTGTCCACTTCTAAATAACCGTGGTTATTGAAGAAATCACGCATGGCATTGATGATGTGTGTGCGAAGGATAAAGGTTTGTTTTACTTGTGGATTGACCACAAGGTCAACGTAGCGCATCCTGTAACGTGCCTCTGGGTCCGTGAATGCATCGAAAACGTTGCCATCCGCATCTTTCTTAACCACGGGCAATGGTTTAATGGACTTGGCCAAGAGTTGAAATTGTTGCACTTTGATGGAAATCTCTCCCATTTTGGTGGTAAACAATTTTCCTGTTATTCCAATGAAATCTCCGTAATGTACCCAGTGTTTCACCACATCGTTGTAGAGCGATTTGTCATCTCCGGGACAAATTTCATCTACGTTAAGGTACAATTGTATTTTACCAACGGCATCTTGAAGATCAGCGAAAGTAGCCTTTCCCATCACCCGCTGGTTCATGATTCTTCCGGCAAGTGTTACTTCTTTTCCCTCTTCATATTGATGAAGGCAATCTTGTGAAGTATGGGTTGTTTTGAACTCAGCAGCCGGAAAGGGGTCTATTCCGTGGTTTTTGAGTTTGGTTAAAGCTTCTCTTCTAACAATTTCTTCTGGAGACAAATGCGCATTCATGTTGCGAATTTAATCTTTCTGCGGTGATACCAAGACAACAAATTCACCTTTTGGTTCATGATTTTCAAACCATTCTTTGGCGCTGGCAAGATTTCCTCTAAAGATTTCTTCATGAATCTTTGAAATTTCTCTGACTACAGCGCACTCCCTGTCAGGGCCGCAGAAGGTAAGGAGTTGGTCAATGGTTTTTATGATGCGGTGTGGGCTTTCATACAAAATGGTTGTTTTGTCTTCTAAAGCAATTTTTTTTATCCTTGTTTCTCTTCCTTTTTTGTGCGGAAGAAAACCTTCAAAGACAAATTTTTCAGCGGGCAGGCCGCTGCAAACCAAAGCAGGAACAAATGCGGTGGGACCAGGCAGGCATTCAATGGTAATTTCCTCTTTGATGCATTCACGAATGAGCAGAAAGCCGGGATCAGAAATGGCAGGTGTTCCGGCATCTGTGATGAGACAAGTCAAATTGTTGGACTTGATTTTGTCTACCACTTTATGTAAGGTGTGGTGTTCGTTGTTTTGATGGTAACTGAGAAGCGGTTTTTGAATGTCAAAGTGCTGCAGAAGTTTGCTGCTGTGTCGGGTGTCTTCACAAAGAATTAAATCACATTCTTTGAGGTATCTAATGGCCCGTAAAGTAATGTCTTCCAAGTTGCCCAGAGGGGTGGGAACCAGTGCTAGCTTCATATTTCGTGACGGCGTTGAACCAAATCCAAGAGCTCAATGAATGCGATTGATGTTTCATCCCATGACCATTTTTGCTTGTAGCTTTGGAATAGCTCAAGAGCCTTCTCAGGCTCACAATTGTTCAATGCTGATATGGTAATTTCATACTGTTCAGAATCACCATTGAAAAGTTCACGTGCAAATTGGAAACGTTGGTTCATCGTGATGCTTTTTTTAAGGTCATCGATTTTGGATTTTTCCAATCGGTTTAAAATGGTAGAGGTGTTCTGGTTCTGAGAAAGGATATCGTTCAGTGAAACAATTGGAGTAGGATCTGTTTGGGTTGGCTCGGAAGAAATTTCAATAAAAGATTCCGTTGTTTCCACAGTTGGAGAACTGTCTGATTTCGTCACTTCTTCAATCATGTCCATCAAATTAACTTGACGCTGATCTGCTATGGATTCTATATGTGACGGATTAAGTTCTGGTTCCGATGAAGCAACGGTTTCGTTTTCTGAAATATCAGACAAATCCAATGTGAAGGTGGGCAATTCAAAGGATACCTCGGAAATGGGGTTTTCTTCAATTGTTTGGATATTCACTTCCTGTTCATAGGCTTTGTGTCTGAGCACAACCAATCGCTCATAAAGGTCTCGGGCATTGCTGACCATCGACTCAAGACTTTCTTTCTTGTACTGACCGCTGTATAAATGGTTCAGTTGATCAGTCAATTGCTGGGCGAGGCTTTGTAAGGGGATGAAGTGATTTTCCATATGCGTCATGTTATGGCTAAAATAGGGGTATGTTTCATCTCCTCTTATGGGAATTGAAAGAGTTATTCAAAGTAAAAAGTGAGTTACTTAAGCGGGGTTTCTCAGTGATTTTGGAAGTCCATTCCAAACACATTCATAGCTGTGGTCTATCAATTCCCAGATGATTTTTTTGGGCACATCAGAAGGAAAGTATATGGTATTCCAGTGTTTTTTATTGGCGTGATAACCTGGTTTTATGCCATCATAAAGGTTTCTGAGTTCAATGGCCTTTTCGGGATTGCATTTGAGATTGATACCTTCAAATTCAAATACATCCGCCATGGCAAATATTTTACCATGCACTTTAAAGACCAAGGTTGTTTGATCAAAAGGAAACTCTTCTGTGGTATGGGGCTTGGAAAGACAATAATCCCTGAAGGATTCAATGTGAAAATCCATGATTACTCGTAGGCGGCACAGAGTTCTTTTTCTTTACCAAGCACGGCGCATGTTTTTAGCGCGAGACTAATTTCATGGGTGTGGTAAGAGCCGTATTTTAATCGATTCAACGTTAAATCGTATGCGTAGGAAACGGACAATTGTTTGTACAAATCAAACTTAACAATACCACTCACACCATGGCCATTTCTGGCTGCAAACCCTAGGCTAAATTTCTTTTTATAGGATAAAAGTGCCTGTGCATCAATGGCGGGTCGTGTTCCCTTGACCCATCGGAACATGAATGAAGGTTTGAATGCGAGGTCTTTTGAAATCTTGATGTATTTTCCGTACACGATGCTGAAGTGTCTGTTGTATCTCCCTGTTTGCAGACCATCGATGGCCGAATTGGTAAGCGATTTAATGGAAAGTCCGTAGAATCGGTCGCCACGGTACAACCAAACGCCCGCGTTGATGTTGGGAAAGATATAATCACTAACCACCCCGTTGATGACTGTTTCATTGTAGGGATCTGCAAAATTTATTTTGGAATAATCGATTCTGATTTGGGTTAGACCTACAGCAATACCTCCCGCAAGGTTATATCCTTTGCTTACACGCGTGTGGTAGGCATAATTGACCATTAGTGAGGTTGACCCAAAAGCACCATAAGCATCTGATTCTATATTGGCACCAAGACCTTGAAAAGCGTTTCTCATTGCTCTCAAACGACCGTGAATGAAAACATTGGTTGTTTTGGGTGCGCCATCAATGCCAGACCATTGTTGGCGGTAGTTGGATTTGATTTCCGTGCAAGTTGTATATCCCGTTGCTGCAGGATTCACCAATTGATAATTGAAAATGAAATTGGTGTATTGGGTCAGCTGTTGTCCCCATAGCCATTGGAAACAAAGGGATAATGCAATAACGAGGCTATATTTTTTAAGGGGATTCATCAATGCATTACGGATATAAAACCAGTGTAGGGTTCAATGTAAACGACGGGGCTGTTGAGTTCGATAACATAATAATAACTCCCTGTTGGAAGTTTCTTTCCTCTATTTGTTCCATCCCAAGGTGAGGCATAACCAATGGATCTAAAAACATTTTGGCCCCAGCGGTCATACACATTAACTTCTGCGCGGGGAAATTTTTGTATACCCGAGATCTCCCAAGTATCGTTTACATTGTCTCCATTTGGAGAGATGGCGTTGAAATAATCAATGGCCGCACCAACAATGACATAAATGGTATCAGATACCACACACTCGCCAATCATTGATTCTGCTGCAAAGGCCATTGTTTCTGTGGGAAAAGCATTGGTTACAGCTGAGTTGGGACTGCCAACAAATTCTGATGGGGACCAGGAAACACTGGCTTCAGGTGTTTGACCTTCAGCCGTAATTTGCGCCTCTTGTCCAGCAAAAATAAAGCTAGGTGATCGGGTTGTTCCAATTTCAAGCGGCTCTCCAAACGCCCATACTTTAATGCTGCAATCTCCAAATAAGGTGGCATTGTGATTGGAACCGATGACAACCATGAAATCAGAATGAATCGGAAGCCCACTGAATTCAAAAGTTTGTGATTCACCAAGCATCAAATAACAACCCACTTGGTTGATGTATGTACTGGTATCACAAGCTCCCAAGTCTCTGTTGATGCGAATCAATGTTATGTAAATGCTGTCCAATGCTACCTGAGCTGTCCCAGTTACGGGATCTACTTGGATGTAATCACAATCTGTACGTTGAACTCCAATAGACACCACTCCGCCGCGGCCGCCAGTGGTGAGTAAATAAGAAAAACTTGAACTGGTTTCAAAACAACCAAATCGAAAAGCACCAGCACTTAAATTTTGTTCAAAGATCTCTTCCGTCTGGGCACAAAGTGCGTTGGAGGTTATTTCTGCGCAAGATTGACTATTGGCATTGAGACCAAGAAAAATTGCAGTTAAAAGTAATAACCATTGTTTGCGCATTGAACAAATATAAGCTGAGCAATCAATAGAAATCGATAAGTAAAGCACTTTTTTCAACCGCTTGTCCTTGATTAACTTGAATGGATTTGATCTTTCCCTCTCCTTGGGCCTTGATCACATTCTCCATTTTCATGGCTTCTAAAATCAGCAAAGGCGTATCTTTGATAACCTTTTCGTCCACATTCACCAAAATTTGTCTCACCAATCCTGGCATTGGAGCTTTTAAGTTTTTGACTTTTTTGGTTGATGCGCTGCCCATACCCAACTTTTCTAATAAAGCATCTATTGGCTGGGTTATGGTGATGCTAAATTCAGTATGGTTGATTTTAACGGTGGCTGTTTTTGATTCTGAATGGAAAGCAATCCACTCCCCTCTGTAGGTTTTATTTTGGTATTTAAGACAAAAATGACCTTTTTTTTCAGATGGTTGGATTTCAATCTTTTCTCCATTCCATTTTGCGTTGTGAAATGTATTGTCCCAACTAAAGTCAAATTCTTTATTTCCGATTCGCGCTTTTGTCATAATATCGCAAAGCTAATGAGAAATCGATTGGGGATTTATTTTCATGTTCCATTTTGCAAGAAGGCCTGTACTTATTGTGATTTTCACTTTTCCACGCAACTGAACAAGGTGTCAGAATTAATGGAGGCCATTGAATTGGAGTTAGAGTGGCATATCAAAACGCAGGATTGTCAACCATTGCGTTCAGTTTATTTTGGCGGCGGCACACCCAGTGTTGTTGACCCAAAATATTTGAGCGGATTTGTGCAAACTTTGGATAAGTCATTGGGATGGTCTGGTAATCCTGAAATAACCATTGAAGTAAATCCAGATGATGTAACCAATGATAGGATAAAAGAATGGAAATCCATAGGCATCAACCGAATCAGTATTGGTGTTCAAAGTTTTGATGATTGTGTATTGAAATGGATGAATCGTGCGCATAATGCTCAAGAGGCGGATAGAGCAATCAAGTGTCTACAAGATGCCGGTTTGATAAACATTAGCATGGATATGATATACGGCCACGGCATGAATAGCGACTTGCAATGGGAGGCAGATATCGAGAAGTTTATTTCTTATGAAACACCACATTTGAGCGCATATGCTTTAACTATTGAAGAAAAAACGACATTGTTTCACTTGGCGGCACAGGAAAAGTATATTTCAATGGATGATGAACGGGTTGTTGCTCAGTTCTTGTATTTGCATCAGCGACTGACTGAAATAGGAATGGATCATTATGAACTTTCCAATTTCGCAACCCAAGATAATGCCTCGCAGCACAATTCTAGCTATTGGAGTGGCGCTCCATTTTGGGGGTTGGGCCCTTCAGCGCATGGTTATAATGGCCGAGATAGAAGAAAGATCAACGTTTCTAATAATGCATTGTATGCAAAAGGATGGCGCAATGGAGGTGAAGGTGTTTTTCAATGGGAAGAGCTTTCCAATATTCAAATGTCCAACGAGTTTTGGATGACAGGGCTGCGAACCGCCAAGGGTGTCAATCTAGAGGAGTGGAAGAGTAAATTTCAATTGGAGTTACCTAAAGATTTTGAAGCTACTTTGGACAAATGGAAAAGGAATCATTGTTTGACTTTACAAGAAAATACCCTATCTTGCACACCAAGTGGATGGATGTTGATGGATGCCATTCTCTCTGATTTGTTTTTAACCGAAACCAATTATTAAGCAAGTTGAAATCTAATCTTTTTGAGATAGACCTTTTGTGCAATGGCTTAGGTGCAGTATGAAAGAAAATTGAAATGAAGAAGTGGGATTTAGAAATAACATCCAAGACATTTTGGTGGAAGTGGAACTTGAAAGAGGTATGGCGTTATCGTGACCTTCTGATTCTGTTGGTGATGCGTGATTACAAGGCATCTTTCCGCCAAACGATTCTGGGGCCAATTTGGTTTTTTATTCAACCCATTTTTACCACAATAGTTTATACGTTTGTCTTTAATCGGGTTGCCAAATTAGGAACCGATGATCAGCCGCCAGCTTTGTTTTATTTGAGTGGCGTTATCCTTTGGAATTATTTCTCCACGTCCTTGACTTCCACATCCAATGCTTTTATTCAAAATGCAAGTATTTTTGGAAAGGTATATTTTCCTCGTTTGATTATACCGATATCCATTGTTCTATCCAACTTGATGAAGTTTTCTGTTCAATTGGCTTTCTTTCTTTGCATGTTGTTTTATTATTCCAATTTCACCACTTACAATGCCAACATATCCTGGCACGTTGCATTGGTTCCCTTATTGGTCCTGAACATGGCTTTATTGGGTTTGGGAGCGGGGATGATTATTTCTTCGTTCACCACTAAATACAGAGACTTGGCTTACTTGGTTACTTTTGGAGTTCAATTGTTGATGTACGCAACGCCTGTGGTTTACCCATTGTCTATGGTAAAGGGAAAGTTGTTAAGTATAATTTTACTAAATCCCATGACAGGAATTGTTGAGGGATTCAGATATGGTTTTTTGGGTACCGGTTCTTTTGAATGGGGCATGTTGGCTTATAGCTTTTCTTTTGCAGCTGTGATGTTGGTGATTGCGATTAGCCTTTTTAATCGGGTAGAAAAATCTTTTATGGATACGGTGTAATAATGGAAGGGAAGGTTGTTTTAAAAGCAGAGAACATCAGTAAGATGTACAGGTTGGGTTTGGTCAATTCCCGATCCCTTTCAGCTGACCTCAATCGTTGGTGGCATTTAGTGAGAGGGAAAGAAGATCCGCACATGAAGATTGGGGAGATGAACAACAGAGCGGTGAAAGGAAATAGTGATTATGTATGGGCCCTAAAGGACATCAACTTTGAGGTCAATGCCGGAGATACCATGGCGATTATTGGTCGCAATGGAGCTGGTAAATCAACTCTTTTAAAACTACTTTCTCGTGTTACACAGCCCACTACAGGTAGTATTGGGGTCCAAGGCCGCATTGCGTCATTGCTTGAGGTAGGAACGGGGTTTCATCCCGAGCTAACCGGAAGAGACAACATCTATTTGAATGGTGCCATCTTGGGCATGCGCAAGAGTGAGATCAAGCAAAAGCTGGATCAGATCATTGATTTTTCTGGTGTAGAGCGATACATTGATACTCCTGTTAAGCGTTATAGTTCCGGAATGTACGTTCGATTGGCCTTTGCAGTCGCGGCACATCTGGAGAGTGAGATATTGATTATAGATGAGGTCTTAGCGGTTGGAGACATTGATTTTCAGAGAAAGTGCCTGGGAAAGATGGACGAGGTGGCCAAAGGACAAGGAAGAACTGTTTTATTTGTTAGTCATAATATGGCCGCCGTAAAAACCCTTTGTCAGAAAGGTATTGTGATAGAAAATGGCCAAATGGCATTTCAGGGTTCTATAGGGGAGGCTGTCAAGCATTACATGAGTAAAGGTTCTGAAACAGCGCTTCTTCGTGAATTTAATTATGTCAATAACGAGCACTTTTCTTTGACGGAAATTGCCATTTACAATGATCCAAATACACAGCAGGAGTTGTTACTGGATAAGCATAAGATACATATTGCAACAACATTTGAAGTATTGTCCAAGGAAGTAAGCCACATTGCCTATCACGTATACAATGAAAGTGGGGAACCTATTTTTTCTATGGGGACCATGGACGTTGCATTGCAAATGGGAACCAATACCATTACTTGTGAAATCCCTCCTTATTTTTTCCAATCGGGTACCTATTATTTGTCTTTGTATGTGATTTCAAAAGCACAGAAAGCAATGCTGATTGAAAAAGATGTCATGAGTTTTTTGGTGACCGATGGTGATCGTCAAATGGGAGTGTATATGGGAAGAGAACCAGGGAATATTCGCCCTCAATTCAATTGGTTTCGCGCATGATTCCAGTAACCAAAACATATTTTCCAAGCCTGGAAAGATACCAAGCACAGTTGGCTCGTGTTTGGGAGAATGGATGGCTTACCAATCGAGGGCAATTGTGCAAATCACTGGAGAAAGGCATTCAAGATAGATTGTCCTCCCCTCCTTTGGTACTCATGAATAATGGAACAGTTCCCCTACAGGTTGCACTGAAATTATTGGGACAGAAAGGAGAGATTATAACCACTCCATTTAGTTATGTAGCTACTGTATCTTCCATCGTTTGGGAGGGTTGTACACCCGTTTTTGTGGATATTGACGCTGAAACTTTGACAATAGACCCATACAAGATTGAAGCGGCCATAACACCCAATACGACTTGTATTTTGGCTACCCATGTTTTTGGAAATATTTGTCATGTAGAACAAATTAAAGAAATTGCGGATCGCCATGATTTGCGTGTTATTTATGACGCGGCACATTGTTTTGGCGTGCAATACCAAGGGAAATCTGTTTTTGAATTTGGCGATGTTTCTACTTGTAGTTTTCATGCGACCAAAATATTCCATACCGCAGAAGGGGGTGCTTTTTTTAGTAAGGATGAACAATTGCTCCAACGCGCCTTTCGGATGCATAATTTTGGGCATGTTACCCCAGAATCATTTGATGAGGTGGGAATCAATGGAAAAATTTCTGAGTTGAATGCGGCAATGGGAATTTGCGTTTTGGAGGACATTGATTTTATTATCGCAGAGCGCACAAAAGTTGTTGCTCAATATTTAAAAACACTGTCTTTTAGAGGCTTCAGAACAAATAGGTTGCAACCGGGTTTGGAATGGAATGCGGCATATTTTCCAATTTGGTTTGAAACTCTTGAGCAGATGCAACGTGTCTTGGATGCTTTAAATGAAGCGGATATTTTTCCAAGAAGATATTTTAGCCCCTCTTTGAACAAATTACCTTATTTAAAAGGAGAGTCATGTCCTATTTCTGAGGACATCAGTCAGAAAATATTGTGTTTGCCTTTGTATGTGGGCTTAACAAAAAATCAGGTGGAATTGATATGTGAAATTATAAATGAAAGGCTATGAAGTCTTTAGCCGTCATGCAACCTTATTTTTTCCCCTATCTGGGATATTTTCACCTGTTGGATTCTTGTGACACTTTTGTTTTTTTGGACAATGTCAATTACATCAATCGTGGCTGGGTAAATCGAAATCAGTTTATCTTATCAGGAGCGCCCAATACCTATACTGTACC
>CAMCTV010000015.1 GCA_945878635.1 Chryseobacterium gleum
ACCGGCACGCTAACGGAAAACAAAATGACCTTGGTTCAGGTGTATGTGCATGCTACCAACTCCATTCAACTCCTTTCTGAACCACTAGCAGCGGAAGCCCAAGAAGTCATTGCCGCCGCCATGTGGGCCAGTGAACCCCACGCCTATGACCCCATGGACATTGCCCTGCACAACGCTTACACAAAAAGTTGTACAAAAGACCAACGTCCTTTTTTCAAAATGATTCATGAGTACCCCTTATCTGGGCAGCCTCCCATGATGACCCACATTTACAGCAATGCAGACAACCAAAAGATCATCGCCTGCAAAGGAGCCGCAGAAGCCATCATTCAAGTTTGTGCATTGCCTGCTGAAACAAAAATGGCCATTGAGAAAGCCATTATTAAAATGGCGCAAAGTGGCTACCGCATTTTGGGCGTTGCCGCATCCTCACAATCTTTCGTTGATTATCCTTTAATACAACAAGACATCAAGTTTGAATTCCTAGGACTTGTGGCTTTCTACGACCCTCCAAAAGCCAACATCTCCAGGGTGCTTCAAGAATTCTACACCGCAGGTCTCGATGTCAAAATCATCACAGGGGACAATGCCATCACTACCTGTTCAATTGCCAAACAAGTTGGATTGCGCGGGCATGAACAAGCCATCAATGGCGAAACCTTGATGTCACTTTCACCAGATGAGTTGCAGTTGGCTGTTCGTCAACATTCCATCTTTACACGCATGTTTCCTGAGGCCAAATTGAAAATCATTGAGGCGCTCAAACGCGACAATCAAATCGTAGCCATGACGGGAGATGGTGTCAACGATGGTCCAGCATTGAAAGCAGCGCACATTGGCATTGCAATGGGAATCAAAGGATCTGAGATGGCCAAACAGGCATCCGCTATGATTTTGCTTGAAGATGATTTGTCATTGATGGTGACCGCCATTGAATCAGGTAGGAAAATTTACACCAACCTAAAAAAGGCGATACAATACATCATCTCCATTCACATCCCCATTATTCTCACGGTATTCATTCCCTTGGTTTTTCATTGGCAATACCCCAATATTTTTTCTCCCATTCACATTTTATTTTTTGAATTGATCATGGGACCCACCTGTTCCATCCTCTTTGAGCGAGAACCGATTGAGCAGGACATCATGCTGCAGAAACCTCGGGCATTGACCAATAAATTTTTCAACTGGCGGGAATTGTCTACCAGTATTGTTCAAGGGTTGGTGATTACTTTGGGCATGATGCTGATTTATTGGGTAGGTCAATACCAGCTCTGGACCGAAGCTGAAACACGTACAACATCATTTGTCACCCTCATTGCAGCCAACATCATGCTCACTTTGATCAACCGCTCGTTTTACCATTCCTTATTCACCACAATGCGCCACAAGAATCCTTTGGTGCCTTTGGTATTGGGGATTACGGTAATATTGGTTTTTTTGGTTTTGGTGATTCCTCCATTTCGTCAATTCTTCGACTTTACCTCAATGACTCCCTTCATGATTTTCACCAGCATTGGAATTGGCGTGGCATCTGTCCTGTGGTTTGAAGGGTGGAAGCTGTATCAGCGAATCAAAAAGTCATGAAAGGAGAAATCACTATATTTGGAAAGCAAGCCTTGAATAAAAAAGGAATACCTGAATTCATATTTATTACCAAGTCATGATACAAAAGTTCAAACAATTTTTCCGACCCTACTACATCAATTACATTGCAAGAGAAATACCATTGCAATGGATACAAAAAGACAATGATGCTAGCTTGGTGCAGTGGTTCAAGGGGGCGAAATCTGTAACCCCTCCAGTAGGCAAAAACAGTATACAAATTGAAAAGCGCGCTCAATTAACCAATGCCGCTGGTGCCCAACCTTTGTGGGATGGTTATAAAGGAGCAACCAACAAAACCAGGAGCTCAGATCAAGTCCGCACCCAACCTTCGATGGGCAACCTTTTCACGCATTTGGTCACGCTTAAAAAACCAGAATTTGCAGTAGAATTTGGTACCGCATTTGGCATTTCAGGCATGTACTTTTTGGCTGGAATGGAGCAAGTGAAACAAGGGCAATTGCTGACCTTTGATCCCAATGACGTATGGGCCAAATTGGCCAAAGAAAATTTGGAACAAATCAGCCCACGGTTTCAATTGACCATTGGAACTTTTGAAGAACACATAGGACAAGTGCTTCCTGCTGGAAAAAAAATAGACTTGGCATTCATAGACGCCATACATACCAGAGAGTTTGTGATGCCCCAAATGGAGATTGTATTAAAGTACAGTCAACCTGGCACCATCATCATCTTTGATGATATTAATTTTTCGCAGAACATGCGGGACTGCTGGGAAGATGTGGCAAGGGATTCAAGGTTCAGCGCCAGTGTGACATGTGGGGATCGGGTTGGGGTTGTTGAGGTAAAGTGAGGAATGAGTAAAGAGTAAAGAGTAAAGAGTAGTGAGTAAAGATTAGTGCTTTTCAGATCACGTTACTGTCTACTCGTTACTGTCTACTCGTTACTGCATACTCGTTACTGCATACTCGTTACTGCATACTCGTTACTGTCTACTCAATACTTTTAACCCTCACCGCCA
Organism: Chryseobacterium gleum; assembly: GCA_945878635.1. Classification (GTDB taxonomy): domain Bacteria; phylum Bacteroidota; class Bacteroidia; order Flavobacteriales_D; family Sanyastnellaceae; genus CAMCTV01. The sequence goes on from CAMCTV010000015.1 coordinate 2,588, forward strand.
CCTCATTTCTCCTATTCACCAATTGATAGGGAGGGTTGTAGCCCATGAATAAAAAGGGTTCCTGATAGCTGATTTGATTATCTTTTAATACCTGAATCAATTGCTGCTTGTGCTCCTCAATCTTCTCGTCACTGGACCATCCGCCAAATTGAATAACTGCCATTCTTGAACCCTTCACCTTTTCTTGATAAACACGTCCATCATTGGGTTTGGGCAAGCTGTCAACATTCAGAGCAGAGGGAACCATAAAGGACATTTTCATCTGATCACCCATCTCCATCACCACCGGTGAAGTCATGGCGATACTCTGTCCTTTGTCATTGCCGCCAAAAATGTATCCAGCCAATATTCTAAATCCCTTGCTGGCTCCATCTGCATAGGTGCTATCAGTCAGTTCCACGCTGGAAAAAACAGCGTCTTCATATTGACGTATTTCCACTTCGCCTATTTTTCGCTCAACGGTATAAGCGTATTGTTCCACGTCTCCTGACGACTTCACTGTAAATCCTTGTACCATAATTAAAGCAAAAACGATGACGACAATTAAAATGATGATTACTTTCATACACGTAAAACCCTTGATTAACCCGGATGTTCACAACTACGCGGATTTTAGAACCTCCATTCATTTTTCTATCCATCCAGAAAACAATAAAATCAAAAACGCAATTTTTTCACAATCAGAAATCAGGGGATTGTTGGATCAGTATGGGATTGTGATTGAGTAAAGGGCGTTCAAGTTTGGGCGTAAACTTTTGCGTTCTCAGCGGAATCTCAGCGAGCTCTGCGTTTTATGCATTCTAGATTTTAACGCAAGGGTCGCAAAGTTTTCGCAATGGGCGCAAGCAAATTAGTTATTCCCAACATTCTGCAACATTGGGTTCAACTCATATTCCTTAAATTCTTGACAATTCAGAAAATAAAATTCAATTCTATTTATGGCCTCGTTGATATCCAACAAGTACTTCTGAATTTTATTTTCCATAAATCACAACAGCTTCTTTTACCACTGATTGCATAATGGGATTCAAGACATATGCCTGATTCAAGATATCTACCCTACGTTCCAACTTGTCTTCTAATTCAATTTGAAAATCTAGCATACATTCCCCTCTAACCAATGGATCAATTTCTTCATCGAATTTTACTACGATATCAATATCACTTGATTCTGAAAATGCATCGGTGTTAATAGAACCAAATAAAGAGACGGATTGCAATGGATACTTACATGCAATTTGATTGATTGAAAGAATAATATCTTGTTTGTTCTGTAACACAGAGCAAAGCTATGCTTTTTAGTTTACTCCTACAACTCCCCTGCCTCTGCAATCAACTCAGCGATATCCTTCACCGCGATCACATGCTCTTGCTCGAAATGTTTAACTCCATCCGTCATCATGGTATTGCAAAATGGACATCCAGTTGCAATAACATTGGGTTGTATGGCCAATGCATCTTCCGTGCGTTCAATGTTCACCTCCTTGTTTCCCTTTTCTGCTTCCTTGAACATTTGTGCACCCCCTGCACCGCAACACAATCCATTTGTCTTGCAACGCTTCATCTCCACCAACTCTGCATCCAATTTCTGAATCAATGCCCGTGGCGCTTCATACTCACCATTCCCTCTTCCCAAATAGCAAGGGTCATGGAAGGTGATTTTCTTGCCTTTGAAAGCTCCCCCTTCTATACTCAATTTGCCATCGGCAATTAAATCTTGTATCAACTGCGTATGGTGCATGACCTCATAATTCCCACCCAATGCAGGATACTCATTTTTCAAGGTATTGAAGCAATGCGGACATCCGGTAACAATCTTCTTGACTTCATACGCATTCATTACCTCGATGTTCTGCATCGCCATCATTTGAAACAAAAACTCATTTCCGGCGCGCTTGGCAGGATCACCAGTGCAACTTTCTTCGCTTCCCAATATGGCAAAGCTCACATTGGCTTTGTGTAAAATCTTGGCAATCGCCTTGGTGATTTTCTTGGCACGATCATCAAAGCTGCCTGCGCATCCTACCCAAAACAACACCTCGGGCGTTTCTCCTGCGGCCATGCAATCGGCCATTGTTCTAACTTGAAATTCTGCCATAACTTTATTCTTGTGTCCAATTGCCTCTGTCCGCTTGCGCAAATGCCCATGGCGCGCCATTGTTTTCAATGTTGGTCAACATGGTAGTAATGCTCTCTGGTGATTGTGATTCCTCCATCATCAAATACCTTCTCAAATCAATAATAATCTCCAATGGATTGATGTTCACAGGACAGGCCTCTGTGCATGCGTTGCATGAAGTACAAGCCCACAATTCTTCGAAAGTAATGTAATCACCCAATAAACTTTTATTGTCATAAGAGACACCAGCATCCATACATCTTCCCACTTCCTCCATTCTGTCACGCGTATCCATCATGATTTTTCGGGGACTCAACAACTTACCTGTCTGATTGGCCGGGCATTGTGAAGTACAACGTCCACACTCTGTGCAGCTGTAGGCATTCATCAACTGAACCCAAGTAAGGTCTGTAACATCCTTGGCGCCAAATTTCTTGGGTGCCAATGGATCTTCTACTACTTGAGCGGCAGGATCCATCATCAATTTGACTTCATTGGTCACATTGCTCATGTTGTCCAAAGCTCCCGGTGGTGTCAATTTGCTGAAATAGGTATTGGGAAACGCCAGCATAATATGAAGGTGCTTGGAATAGGACAAGTAGACAATAAACACCAAGATGCCAATGATGTGAAACCACCAACAAAAGCGCTCGACAAAAATCAACATTCCATCGCTCCATCCATTTAATAATGGAACCAAAAACTGACTGATGGGCAAGGTGCCCAAATCCACATAATGTTCAACTCCTCCGGCTGCCAAAATGCTCTCGGCTGCGTTCATCATCAAAAAAGCTGACATCAATGCAATCTCAGTGAACAAAATAATATTGGCATCAGACTTTGGCCACTTGGTCATTTCTCTCCAATGAAAGCGCGGCAATCTGGCGATGTTTCTTCTGTACAAAAATACCACACATCCAACTATCACCAAAAAAGCCAATACCTCAAAAGACGCCATCAATACATTGTACAAAACTCCTATGCCATGGAACAATCGGTGTTGTCCTAAAACACCATCCAACACAATCTCAATAACTTCAATATTGATAATGACAAAACCGACGTACAAAAACAAATGGAAGATCGCGGCAACAGGGCGAGTAAACATCTTTCCTTGTCCCAAAGCCACACGTATCATGGTTCCCCAACGCTCACTGCTCGTGCCTTCTAATTTCACATCTCTACCCAATAAAATATTTCTACGCACAAACTGAAAACGCTTGAAGGCCATATAGCCGCCTGCAGTCAATACAATGATGAATAAGATTTGTCCAATCATGGTTTCTTTTTATCCAGATTAATGTTATTGATTTCCTTTCTGATTTCCTCCAACTCTTTCTTCGAAAAACCCTCGGATTCTTTTCTTCCCACAACGGAAAAAGAAAGGTAACGTTTCGGATTTTTCTGAATATCATCAATCAATACATCCAGACTTTGCGCAGCATCTGTCAACTTATTGTGCAATGCATCACTCTTCATCAAAGCGCCTATAGATCCCTTGCCCTCATTGATATCATTGACAACTTGATTCAATCCGGTCACCGCTTGATTCACTTTGAGAATAGTTGCTCCTAAATTTGCGCGCTTTAAAGTATCTGAAATTTGTTCAAAATTCTCAATGACTTGGCTCAAGCGACCATTGTTGTTCTTTAGATTATCTGCAATGCTCCGAGCACTATTCAAGATTTGAACGATGTCTGGTCCGCTTTGATTCATGACTTGACTAAAAGATGCCGTTGAACTTTCTACGTTCATTAACGTTCTTTGAATACTTGCAAACAAAGCCGGAATCTCTTTTGTACGTGGATCTCTAAAAACATGATTCAATTGGGTAATGGCTGAGTCGATGCCAGAAATCAATTCAATGGTCTTGGCCTTTAATGGTTCTATTTCTTGTTTCAAAGATTCGGTCAATCCCAAAGCCAATGTCCCAGTAAGCGTATCCTTGTTTTCTGCAAACATCACACTGTCGCCCAATATCAAACGAACGGCTTTTCCACCAAACAAATCTGACTCATATATCTGAAACTCGGAATCCTTGGGGATTTTAACATGCTCATCATTGATGCTCAACTCAATCACAATCTTGGACTGATCAGCTTCAAAAATATGAACGTCTTTGACCTGACCTATTTTGTAGCCATTCAATACAACAGGGCTTGAGGGCGCTATCCCTGCGACATTTTCATACAAAGAATAATAACGCTTATGCTTTAAGAACAAATTAGAACCTTTTAGAAAGTTGATTCCAAAGTACACAACAGCAATCACGAAAATCACCAAGGTACCCAACCAAAATTCTCTTGAAACTTTCATCCTTAATTAACCTTTTTCAGTGCTTCTTTTAGGTCAATCCTTACTCCGTTTTCAAAGGCAACAATGAATGCATCTGTAAAACCTTTTGCCTGCATCGCCTTCATCCCAACTTTGGCTTCATTGAAGCTCTGCGTCCTTCCCACAACGTACTTGTATTGACCGCTGTAAATATAATGCTCAACACGCTTCAACCCTCTCAAATCCTTGGCACTGTCTTTCAACATTTGTGGAGAAGTGTGGACCTGCACTCTGAACCATACACCTTCATCATTGCCCTGCCTCCACATCACACCATCGATCTCCTCTGACTGAGCATCTGATTGGGCCTTGCTATTATCTAACGACTGTTCGGTATTCTGGGGCTGTTCATTCTCTTTTGATTCAACAACTTCATCCATTTTTTCCACCTCCTGGGCAACCTCTTTAACGGAGTGTCCCTTCTTCATTCCTTCAAAATATTTTTCAAAAGATGTAAATATTCCCTTTGACAGCGACGATTTACCCGCTGGACTTTGTAGATAATCTTCCTCAGTTGGATTGGTCAAGAAACCCAACTCAATGAGAATGCTGGGCATATTGGTAAATGAAATCACATAATAACCTGCCTGTTTGACTCCCCTGTCTTTTCGTCCCAATTGGGTCTTAAAAAAGTCTTGCACATGTTTGGCCAAATCTGCACTTTGCTCTAAGAATACATTCTCCCTGAGGGATAGCGCAATATAGGTATCTGGATTATTGGGATCAAACCCGTCGTAATCCCGTCCTTGATTGTCTTCGAGGAATATGGAGGCATTCTCTTTCATGGCTGTAGCCAGACTCTCCTCTGTTTTATGCAATCCCATGACAAAACTTTCTGAACCAAAAGCCGATGTATTGGCATTGGCATTGCAATGCACGGAAATAAACAAATCAGCTTTGTTCCTATTGGCAATATTGACCCGTTCTTTCAAGGTTGGAAAAGTGTCTCCGTTGCGGGTGTATACAACCTTAACCTCTGGATATTTTTTTTCTATCATCTGCCCCACTGCCAATACCACATCCAATGTAACATCCTTTTCTGTTTTTTTCAAGCGACCTGTTCCCAAATTGCCGGGATCCTTACCGCCGTGTCCCGCGTCCAAAACCAAGACAAATGTCTTTGCAGGTGTCGCTATAGGGACAAAGGCGTAGAATATTGCTGTAAAGGCAACCAGCAACAAAACAACACCAATTTGTTTTCGTTTCACAATTGTTTTCATGATTTACATGGCTTCATCCTATTTTTGACGACAGAATTAAGAACCCTAACAAAAGTATTTTTTGTACAACGCGGAAAGACATCGGTATATTTCAATTTTCATCGTAGCAATGTTGATAAGCTTGGTGCCCTTTTCTGGCTTCACCCAACAAGATTCAACGGTTGCAGTAAAAGACACCTTGGTCAAAAATGAAATGGCAGGCTTTGATGCAACGGTTCACTATTTTGGCAAGGACTCCACGATATTTGATTTGGCCAATGATTGGATATACCTACACGGCGACGGTTCATTTGTTCAATACAAAGACATCGAGTTAAAAGCCGCACGCATTCGATTCTCCACCAAAGAAAAAACAGTTTTTGCCGGTGGGATCAAAGATTCTTTAGGCAATTGGATAGGTCGTCCTTTGTTCAAAGATGCCACCAATTCTTTTGAAAACGATTCTTTGGGTTTTAATTTTGATACCAAACGTGGCATTAGCTATGGCTCACGCACACAAGAGGGTGAGGCCTACTTGTTGGCTGAGATATCCAAAAGGCAAACCAATGAAAAGATTCACATTCGTCATGGTATGCTAACCACCTGTGACGCGCCCAATCCGCATTTCCATTTTCATTTGACCAAAGCTGTGGTTATCCCCAATGAAAAAGTGGTTACAGGACCTTTCTACATGCAGATCCGAAAAGTACCTGTTCCTTTGGCTTTACCTTTTGGATTCTTTCCCAACAAAAAAGAAAGCACTGCCGGAATCTTATTGCCGGGTTATGGAAATGGCGGCGAGCGGGGTTTCTTCTTACAAAATTTAGGCTATTACTACCCTGTGAATCAACATTTGGATACCCGCATCATGGTAGACCTATATACCAGGGGATCTTGGAGTGTCCGCAACATCACCAACTACAAAAAACGCTACCGTTACTCAGGCAATTTCAATCTATCAAAAACCGTCAACAAATTGGGGTTGGTTGAACTTCCTTCCTATTTCCAGCAACATACCTTTAATGTGCGATGGACCCATTACCAAGATGCCAAAGCACGTCCTGATCAAACTTTCAGTGCCAATGTTAATTTAGGATCGAGTCAAAATTTCAGGAACAATTTGAATGCATCTCAACAGGATTATTTGACTGGCACATTTAATTCATCATTGCAATGGAGCAAATCTTTTCCTGGCAAGCCATTTTCTTTGACACTGACAGCCAATCACACCCAAAACACACAGACTCAGGTCATGCAGGTCACTCTGCCCTCGGCCACTTTCAATGTTCAACGCATCAACTTGTTCAAGAATATTTTCCCCAAATCTCCCATCGGTATTTCCGGAACGATCAATGCTGAAAGCCTATATTCTGGAAAAGAATCAGACTTTAATGTGAACAACATTACACCACTCTTTAAAAAGGCATCTCACGGCATTCGTTACAATACTTCCGCATCTACCTCCTGGAAATTGGGCGCCTACGCAACCATCAATCCTGCAGCCAATTTCACTTTGTATCAAGCGTTCCAAACCCTTGCTCCTGTTTACAATACGGAATCAGGTGTTACTAAATTGGATACACTCAATCAAATGCTTTGGGGCAACAATTGGAACACCAGCATCACCGCCAATTCCAGAATTTATGGGAATTGGGTCTTGAGAAAACCTGGATACTTCAAAGCTTTTAGACATGTCATTCAACCCAATGTTGGACTGAGTTACGCACCTAAAAACAACTACAGCCTCAATGGTCCTTATGGTGAAGATGGAGCTTTTGTTGGTTACACTGCCTTTGATGCTGCGCGATTCAGACCTTCAAGCACCAGAGAGTCCGCCAATATCAACCTGTCCATCAATCAAAACATTGAAGCCAAAGTAAGAGAAAGCAAAGGGGGCAAAATCAGTTACAAGAAAGTAAAAATCATCGAAGGTTTTAAGACTTCCACATCTTACAATACAATAGCTGATTCTTTGAACTGGAGCAACCTGCAATGGAGTGCTTTCACCAGTATTGGTCAAAACATCACGTTGAACTATAATTCAACACACAGTTTTTATGGACGCGATACTTTGGGCCGAGAAATCAATCAATTTCTTTGGAATAATTCCAAACAATTGTCTCGATTAGAAGGTGCCAATCTCGCTCTGGGCTTTAACATGCGGGGTGATGGATCCAAGAAAAAAACCGATGCCCCTAAGTCCAATGTGCCTCAGCCCAATTTGTTCACCAACAACACCGCAGCGTCTTTGTCCAATAACGGGCAACAGATTGACTTTAGCACTCCTTGGAGTTTGAACATGAAGTACAATCTTCGTTATGCAAAAGTTTGGGACCAATCCCAACAAAGAGACACTGCTCAATGGGTTCAAGCAGTGACCCTTGTGGGCGATATCACCATTCTTAAGAAATGGGCCATTTCAGTGAACTCCGGTTACGATTTCAAAATGGATGAATTCACACCTTCCATCATTGGACTGCATTGGGATTTGCACTGCTGGGAATTCTCGTTTAATGCCGTTCCCTTTGGAGACCGCAAATCCTACTTTGCGCAACTCAACGTAAAAGCGAGTATTCTTCAAGATCTCAAGCTGCAGAAAAGAGGCAGTTTGGGTACGGATCAAAATTATTGGGAGTAATTCCAATTGTTACAATAAGTGAGTTTGAATGCGGTTTTGAATCTCCTGAACGGTTTTTAAACCAGTCTCCTTGTGTATCAATTTACCTGATTTAAAATACAACAGTGTTGGAACAGCACAGATTCCATACTGAGCAATGCTATCCATGTTCATAACCCCTTCAATTTTAGCAAAAGCTACACCATTAAGATCATTGGACTCAACCTCGGCCAGAAATGTTACTAAGGTTTCGCATGGGGCGCATCTGACTCCATAAACATCAACCAAAACTTTCTCATTCTTGGAGATAAAATCAATCCAAGTGTTGTCATTTAATTCAATCATAATCATTTGTTTTTAATGACAACAAATGTATGGATGAGATGAATCGTTCAAAATCGAATTACTCGATATCCAATCGATAAAAATGATATCAATACTGATTGATTATTATTTTCTTCTGTCCCATCATGACTTGAAATCCATTGGGACGCTGCAATAACTCCCCAAGATTATTCGGGATAATCTGCCACCTCAAACCCCACCGATCCTGACACCAACCGCAATTGGCGGCTTGCCCCTGCTCAGTGAAGTAATTCCAATATCGATCTATTTCCGCTTGATTATTGCAATGGATCACCAGCGACGCCGAATCATTGAACAAATGATGCTCTTGAGATGTGCTTAACAGCGCATATTCCTTATCAAAAATGCGAACATGACACAGACTACTTTTACCCCCTAGAGTTTCACCAAGTGGAATAGCCGGCCCGGCGTGCATGGAATCTTGAAATATTGTTTTGTAGTATTCTACAACTTGATTTACATCACCATCTGGGTGATGAAACCATAAACTTAGCGTAATTTTCTGGTGCATTTCATCTTAATTAAATCGCTTTAAACTGCCCGAATTAAAGGTCCATTCAGGGGTTTCTAATGGATACAAATCATGAGTATTATACCATACATCCCCTGTTGCAGGATTGAGTAAAATTTGCAGATTTTGTGCAGGCATATAACTTTGTGCCAACATGAATACCCTCTCTTGATTCTCAGGATTGACTGCCATATCTACCACTATTACTGCATGACCAGGACTACCTTCTTGAATAAATACATCTCCAATATTCATATCCATTGGTTCAATGGATTTCATCTCCTTTGACAAAGAAAGCGTTCCTGCATACATGAATATGGTTTCCATGTAATTCCAAAAATCTTTATAAGTGTTGGAAGGTGCATACTGATGTGTTGTCCAATATGTATTGTTGCCTTCAATTACAACCCGATATCCTTGCATCCATTTGGAGTATGCCACATCAAACCCATTGGTAAAATGAAAATGAATCTCATCAAATCTTTCTTGGCGCCACAAATACTCAGCCCTTAAACGCATCACTGCATCGGCACATTGATGTAAATCCTTGTTTCCAATGGGCAAATCAACTACAGCCGCGTAAACTCCTTTTTTATCCAATACACCGCCATTGAAATTCAATATTGGCGATCCCTCCGGCTTTAATGGCAAATTGCGCAGATAAGATTCAAAACCATTCTCTGCAATGCGCAAACGTTCAAATCCCTGAGGAACAGGAAATCTCGTGATGATTGAATCACCTTCAAGTACTTTTTGAAAACCGATTGAAAAATTATCTTGAGATTGATACGCACATCCTGCGCATGAAATGAAACAAGAGACATAGAATAGAATCACGACTTTTGTATTCTTCAAAATAAAACTACTAGCCTCCAATTTGATCGCACAGCGTTCTTTGACATATTCATTGTTGTTCATAAAAGTTTCAATTACTCATTTATAAAATTTCTCTTGTTCAGCTCCTCTTTAATTATACCACAAATCTCATCTGACTTCTCAAAAGTGGTGAAATGACCACTACCTTCAAGCGCTATGGCATTTGGTATACGGCTCACATTAAAAAGAAAATCACGGTCTCCAATGATTTGAATAAAATCACCAGTAGGGGGATGAATATTGGACCATTCCAAAACTGCACGAACATTAAAATGCAAAAAATCAGCACCATTGCTATGCAACATCTCATAAAACAATGCTCTTTGCTCTTTGCTTTTAAAACCCATAAACACATCGCAGATTTTCACCAAGCGCATAATGCCCCTTGGGCTAATCAACTTATGAATCCGAGATGCGGAGATAGCCTTTAAGAACCATGGGAACTGCTGTCTTCCAATTGGAGCTGATAATAAAATCGTGGCTAGTGGATTAATATGCCTACTTAACTCAGTGGCTAGCATACCTCCCATTGATGAGCCTATAATAATGTTATTCTCAGTTGTAACTTGATCTGCTATCAGTCTGCTATAATCGCCCAAAGTACTAGAATTCTTTGGATGAACCCATTGAATAAAATGAATTTTACCTGGCAATTGATAGCGCTGATACAACCGACTATCAGCCCCCATACCTGGAATGAGATAAAAGTTTAGTTCCATAATTTAAAGGTAAATACCTTCTCAAAAGACTAAAAATGAAAGAATCACAAAACTTCACAAACATCATTTTCTCAAACAAAAAGGCGATCCGAAGACCGCCTTTCGCGGAGCGTAAACGCTCCCAGGGTTTGGCACCTGTATCTTTAATTAAACTACACCTTGATCAATCATCGCATCGGCTACTTTAACAAAACCTGCAATGTTTGCACCTTTAACGTAGTTCACATAATCACCGTCTGTACCGTATTGAACACATGCAGCATGAATACTCTTCATGATGTTGTGCAAACGCTCATCAACTTCTTCACGTGTCCAGCTCAAACGCAATGAATTTTGAGACATCTCTAAACCAGATGTTGCTACTCCACCAGCGTTAGATGCCTTACCAGGAGAGAACATGATTTTGTTGGCTTCAAATACAGCGATGGCCTCCGGTGTTGAAGGCATATTAGCACCTTCAGCAACAGCCTTACAGCCATTGGCAACCAATGCCTTCGCATCATCACCATGCAATTCATTTTGCGTAGCACAAGGCAATGCGATGTCGCACTTCACACCCCATGGTGTTTTTCCTGCAACAAACTCACAACCGTACTTGGTAGCATACTCTTGAATACGACCGCGCTTCACGTTCTTCAACTCCATCAAGAAAGCCAATTTCTCAGCATCGATGCCATTGGCATCATGGATATAACCGGAAGAATCAGAGGCAGTAACCACTTTGGCACCCAACTGAGTTGCTTTTTCAATAGCATATTGGGCAACGTTTCCTGAACCAGAAACGACAACTGTTTTACCGTTGAAATTTTGACCTTTCACAGCCAACATTTCTTGGGCAAAATAAACAGTTCCGTATCCTGTTGCTTCTGGACGAATCAAAGATCCACCCCAGTTGCGCCCTTTACCAGTTAATACGCCGGTAAACTCATTGCGCAAACGCTTGTATTGACCAAACATGAAACCAATTTCACGACCACCCACTCCAATGTCTCCTGCAGGTACATCTGTGTCAGCACCAATATGACGAGACAATTCAGACATGAAGCTTTGACAGAAAGCCATTACTTCACGGTCAGACTTTCCTTTGGGATCAAAGTCAGATCCACCTTTACCACCACCCATAGGCAGAGTAGTCAAAGAGTTTTTGAAAATTTGTTCAAAACCCAAAAACTTCAATACACTCAAGTTTACCGTTGGGTGAAAACGCAAGCCACCTTTGTATGGTCCAATAGCACTATTGAACTCAACGCGGTATCCGCGATTCACTTGAATTTCGCCCTTATCATCAACCCATGGCACACGGAAAATAATGGTGCGCTCTGGCTCAACAATACGATCTAAAATCTTGGCATCTTTATACTTGGGATGCGACTCCATAAATGGAATGATTGCTTCTGCTACTTCATGAACAGCTTGCAAAAACTCAGGTTCGTTAGGGTTCATTGCCTTAACCTTTGCCATGAAGGCATCGACCTGTGGTTGATACGTGTTTGACATAGTATAATTTTTAATGTTCAAATTCGGGGCGAATATAAAGGAAATATGAATAGGCCTATCGTCTTTGAATTAATGATTTTTATTTCCTCCAAAGCTGATTCCTTTTGTTTCTTTGTACTCAATATTTTAGTGATATGTGGGGAGTTATAGCAGGTTTTATTTTACGCAACAGAATTTTGCTGGGAAGCATCCTATTGGGCCTTACCCTTTGGATGGGTTTTGAGGCCAGAAATGTGAGGATGAGTTACCAATTTTCAGGTGTTCTTCCGCACGATGACACCACCTACGTCGCCTACGAACAGTTCACGAAGCAATTTTCTGAAGACGGAAATGTTCTGGTTTTTGGCTGTAACGACCCCGAAATTTGGGAATTGCCCAACTACAATGCTTGGAAAGAGCTCGGCGAATCCATCAAGCAGGTTACAGTGCCCGTAGATACGATCATCAATGGACAGTTAACCACCGTTCAAGTCCCCATTGTGGACAGCATTTTCTCCATTGCCCATGCCTATGAAATGTACGCGGATACGGTCATTTCAAAAAGTTTGGTTCAAACAGAAACAGATCGTTCAGATACCTCTTACAAATTCAGCTTCAGAAAAATTGTTCCATACACTCCACGCAGTCAAGCTACAGTAGATAGCATTCACGATAAAATTCACAGCCTGCCCTTCTACGATGGGTTGTTGTATAAAGCAAAATCGGACGCTACCATTTTGATGGTTTTCATCAATTCAAAAATCTTCAACTCAAAAAGAAGGGGTGATGCCGTGGATCAGATGGTTGCATTGGGCGACCGATTCAAAGAAAAAACATACATTCCAGTCTATGTTTCTGGATTGCCCTTTGTGCGCAATACCATGATGACAAAAGTGAAAAAGGAATTGCAATTCTTCACTTTGATGTCGCTATTGGTTTCAGCCCTCTCGATTTTGGTCTTTTTCCGAAGTTTACGAGCAGTGCTCATTTGCACATTAATCATTGGCATCGGTGTTATTTTCTCTATGGGAACCATCGCGTTGTTTGATTATCCCATTACCATGCTCATGGGTCTCATTCCGCCGCTCATGATTGTGATTGGTGTCCCCAACTGCATTTATTTGCTGACCAAATACCATTCTGAATTTGTTATTCATGGCAACAAAATGAGAGCCATGGCTCGGGTGATTCAAAAGGTCGGTGAAGCCTCTTTCATGATCAATGCCACTACTGCAGTTGGTTTTGCTACCTTCATTTTTATTGATAGTGAATTGCTCAAACAATTTGGTGTGATTTCAGCATTGAACTCCATGTTGATGTTTTTCATTTCACTCATTGCCTTCCCTATTCTTTTCAGTTACACTTCAGCTCCTGGTCCTCGCCATTTGAAGCACATGGACAAGGCTTGGCTGTATAAGTTTTTAGAGACCTTGCTTAAAGTGATTACCCGCCAACGGAAACCCATTTATTGGATTACCATTCTCATTACAGCCATTTCAATTTATGGAATGACCATGATAGAAACCACTGGGAACATTGTCGATGATTTACCAGAACAGGACAGGGTTATCACCGATTTGCAATGGTTTGAAAAACACTTCAACGGTGTCATGCCTTTTGAAATCATGGTGGAGAGCAAGAAGCCAGGCGTTATCACCAAACCACAAGTCATTGCGCGCATTTCCCAGTTACAGGATACATTGGCCACTTACACCCAATTTTCCAAAAGTCTCTCCATTGCCGATGCCAGCAAGTTTGCCCGTCAGGCTTTTTACAATGGCGACCCAGAACGCTATACACTGATACCCCGAAACGAGCAAAGTTTCATCGCTCCTTTCTTTCAATATGAATACGGTGGCAAGGGATCTGAAAAGGCTTTCTTGGATAGTACCAAATCCAAAACACGCATCACTGCGCACATTGCGGATATTGGCACAAAAGAAATGGCAGTCCTTCTAAAAGATTTGCGCCCCAAAGTGGACAGTATATTCCCTTCTGACAAATTCAAAGTCATTTTCACTGGGACCAGTATTGTTTTTCTTGAAGGCACTACTTACCTCGTGGACAATTTGTTTACCTCCATGCTTTTTGCCATCGTTGTCATCAGCATCATGATGGCTTGGATGTTCAAGTCGCCAAGGATGGTCATCATTTCTTTGATCCCCAATATTATTCCTCAGCTCGTCACTGCAGGATTGATGGGATTCTTTGACATACCATTGAAACCATCCACCATACTTGTGTTTAGCATAGCTTTTGGAATCACCGTAGACAATACCATTCACTTTTTGGCCAAGTACCGCCAAGAACTGTGGTCCAAAAAACACAGCCTCTATGAATGTGTGCTGATCGCGGTTAAAGACACTGGAGCATCTATTCTGTACACCTCCATTGTGTTGTTCTTGGGATTTGGCATGTTTGCTTTTTCTCAGTTTGACGGGTCAAAAACGCTGGGGATTCTAACTGCCTTAACGCTGTTGAGTGCGATGCTCACCAACCTCATCGTATTGCCAGCCATGCTCCTTTCTTTCCAAAAAACGGGTACCACAGATGATTTCAAAAGAAAGGAACCCGATGATGTTTTGGATGAGGATTTCCCAGAAATTGTCTAAATTAGGTTCATGAAAAGATTACTTCACGCAATCATTCCTTTACTGGTCATTATTTTGCTTTCTGCTTGTCAAGGCGGAAAGTCAACCAAGGGATATGACTATGCAGGACATAGAAAAGACAACGCGGAAAGAATGAAAGAAACGCGTGAGCGCAATAAAAAGTCAAAAGGCCTTTTAAACCACAAAGGAAAATCTGTAAAAAAAGCCAAACCCGAATACCCATAATGAAAGGAATTATTCTAGCAGGAGGATCTGGAACCAGGTTGTATCCATTGACAAAAGCAGTGAGCAAGCAGCTCATGCCTGTTTACGACAAACCCATGATTTACTATCCATTGAGTACCTTACTGCTCTCTGGAATCAATGAAATACTCATCATTTCCACGCCCCAAGATTTGCCCCATTTTCAAAGGCTCCTAGGGGATGGAAGTCAGATTGGATGCCGATTTGAATACAAAGAACAATTGATACCCAACGGACTGGCCCAGGCATTTGTATTGGGTGAAGAGTTCATTGGAAAGGATAAAGTATCTCTTGTACTTGGTGACAATATTTTCTATGGCCGAGGCATGGGTAAAATACTTCGTGAGAACAACGATATCAAAGGCGGTTTGGTCTTTGCCTATCACGTTCACGATCCTGAGCGATATGGCGTCGTTGACTTTGATAACAACGGCAAGGCCCTTTCGATTGAAGAAAAACCCAAAAATCCAAAGTCCCATTTTGCCGTTCCAGGTTTGTATTTTTACGACAACCGTGTTGTAGACATTGCAAAAAATCTAAAGCCCAGCCCGCGGGGTGAATACGAAATTACCGATGTTAACAAGACCTACTTGGAAATGGGGGAATTGACCGTGCAAATTCTTGACCGAGGCACGGCCTGGTTGGATACGGGAACTTTTGCCTCTCTGATGCAGGCCGGTCAGTATGTTCAAGTGATTGAAGAAAGACAAGGTTTAAAGATTGGCTCAATTGAAGAAATCGCATGGCGCATGGGATTTATTTCAGACGAACAATTGGCTGAGTTGGCTGTTCCATTGGTGAATAGCGGATATGGTCGCTATCTACAAGAACAACTTCGATATGGTCGCTGATTCATTGACGCTTGAACAAATACAAAAGTGCATTTTAGAAGACATTTCCAACTATGCACGTCCTCAGCTTTTCAAGGACTTACATGAACCCATCCAATATTTGCTGAACATTGGTGGAAAACGCATGCGGCCTGCCTTGGTTCTGATGGCCGCTCATTTGTACGACAAAAACATTCACCCATATCGTAGTATCGCATTGGCCGTTGAAGTATTTCACAACTTCACCTTGATGCATGATGACATCATGGACCAAGCACCATTGCGCAGAGGAAAAACTACGGTTCATGAAAAATGGGATACCAATACAGCCATTCTATCCGGCGATGCAATGATGATAGAGGCCTATCAATTATTGTGTCAAAATTCTCACCCAAAACTTCATTCACTTTTGCAAGTATTCAATACCGTAGCTTTAGGAGTTTGTGAAGGTCAAGCACTTGATATGTCCTTTGAAAAAAGAAACGATGTCACCATCGAGGAATACCTCAATATGATTCGTCTAAAAACGGCTGTACTGCTCGGAGGAGCGCTGCAGATGGGAGGAATAGCCGCAGGAGCTTCAGAAGAGGATGCTCAACATTTGTATACCATCGGTGAGTCTTTAGGCATTGCCTTTCAATTAAAAGATGATTATTTAGACGCCTTTGGTGATCCAGAGAAGTTCGGCAAACAAGTCGGTGGAGACATACTTTCAGACAAAAAAACTTTCCTTTCTATTGAACTAAAAAACAAAATTGGAATGGATTCGTGGATGAAATGGAACAATCAGCAATGGTCTGCAACATCCAAAGTAGAGGAATACAAAAAAGCATTCACCGAACACGGCATTGACGCCTCCATCTTGCAATCTTGCCAACATTACTCAGAACAAGCCTTGCAACATTTGGAAGCATTGAGTTGTCTTGAAGAACAAAAAAGTTTGCTTCTTGAAACCATCGACTCCCTCCTCCACAGAAATCATTGATCCGCGAAATATCCCTTGGCCAGATCTGGTCAAAGAATTTTCAAAGGACATGAACATGATTGGTTGGAATGTTGACGCTCAGCATATTGAAAATCGCGAAGCACTTCAACAAATTGTCAGAGAAAAACTGAAAATCAGTCCCAATGAAATCACCGCTCTTTTCTACAGAATGGGTATAGAGGAAACCCGAGCTGGCTTGGCATTGGCCAATAAACAAATAGCAGAAGGCATTGAAGAAATTTGCTCCCTCATCCTCAAAAGAAGCGAAGAAAGAATTATTTTGCGTAACCGAAATTAGTTTATTTTAGGTGCATGAAAGGCACATTCTTTACCATCTGCATTGTATTGTTCAGCTCAATCATCTTAGGCCAAACAGCTGCAGGAAAATGGAAAACCATTGATGATGAAACTGGGCGTGTCAAAAGCATAGTAGAAATAAAAGAGCGCGATGGATTGATGTATGGCAAAGTGGTTGAGTTGTTTCGCCTTTCCAATGAAGACCAAAATCCCAGGTGCAATGATTGC
This sequence comes from Chryseobacterium gleum, assembly GCA_945878635.1. Taxonomy (GTDB): domain Bacteria; phylum Bacteroidota; class Bacteroidia; order Flavobacteriales_D; family Sanyastnellaceae; genus CAMCTV01. The sequence goes on from CAMCTV010000015.1 coordinate 20,000, forward strand.
TCCGATGATAGAAAGGGGAAACTGGTCATGGGAATGGAAATCCTCAGGGACATGAAATGGAATGGTTCCATTTACAAAAATGGTAGCATCTGTAATCCCAAGAATGGGAAAGTATACACGTGCGAAATGTGGCTCAAGCCAGGGGATTCCAACACTTTGATTGTGCGCGGATATTGGGGTTTTATTTACAGAACCCAAAATTGGGTTCGCGTTAAGTAATGCGCCTTACACTAATATCTTTTTTCTCCATCTTGTCCATTTTCAAAGGAATTGGACAAGACCCTTATGTTGTGCCAAAAGACACCTTGGTTCAACAAAAACTAGCCCATTGGAAGGATTTAAAATTTGGGCTTCTCATGCATTGGGGAACTTATAGCCAATGGGGAATTGTAGAGAGTTGGAGCCTGTGCAATGAAGATGAGGATTGGTGCAAGAGAAGGGGACCTTATGCCAACAATTATGATCTCTACAGGCGCAAATACGAAGAACTCAAATTTTCATTTAAACCTACTGCATTTGACCCTTCAAAATGGGCCCTGGCTGCAAAGGATGCAGGTATGAAATACGTTGTTTTCACCACCAAACACCATGATGGTTTTTGTATGTTCGACACCCAACACACCGACTACAAAATGACCAGCCCTGATTGTCCTGCTGGCTTTGATGCCACCGAAGCCATTACCAAAGCATTCAGAGAAAATGACTTTTTCATTGGCTTGTACTTTTCAAAACCCGATTGGCATTGTCCCGACTATTGGTGGCCTTACTTTGCAACACCTGATAGAAATGTCAATTACAACCCTGAAAAGTATCCTGAAAAATGGAAAGCCTACAAACAGTTTACCTACAATCAAATTCAAGAACTCACCTCTCAATACGGACCAATAGATCTGCTCTGGTTGGATGGTGGATGGGTTAGACCCAAACAACAAAAAAATCCATCATGGGTGAATAGTCCATACAACCAAGACATAGATATGGCTTCCCTTGCCAAGATGGCTCGGGCCAATCAACCGGGCCTCCTCATTGTAGACCGAAGTGTCGGTGGTGAATTTGAAAATTATTGGACACCTGAGCAACACATCCCACCCCAAGAAGAAAAATTAGACTACCCTTGGGAAACCTGCATGACCATGGCCAATAGTTGGAGCTATGTCCCCAATGATCAATACAAATCTTCCACAGAAATTCTTAAAAACTTGGCCACCATTGTTTCAAGAGGAGGAAACTATCTGCTCAACATTGCTCCATCGCCTACTGGAGAATGGGATAACCAAGCTTATGTCAATTTAAAAGAGATTGGTCAATGGATGAAAGTCAATGGAGAGGCCATCTATGAAACAACAAGACATTCACTTACCACACAATCAGAAAACTTTTATTACACCCAAAAGGGAGATACGGTTTACTGTATCTATTTCAGAAAAGAAGGACAAGATTTCCCAACTTATTTCCCTATTGAATACCCAAGAAAACCAGAGAGTGAAGTACGGATTCTAGGAATGGATGAACCCGTTTCATACGAGTGGAAAAACGGAATGAATTGGAAGGTCAATAACTTGAATAAAACAGCATTGGCCAATCAACCCGCTGTTGTATTTTATTTCAAATGGCAATTGCCGGCTTCTTCGAAATAAACCATAAGCCAAGGAAAGTAAAGGCTCCATTCAGAATGAGCAGTTCAAATCCAAACTTGTAACCGCCCATCCATTGCATTCCGTACTTATCCAATAGCAAGGATAGCAATGGAGACAGCAATAAGATCAATGGCAATCCTTTTCCTTTGATTTGTCGTTGTGTCAAGATACCAAAGGCAAACAAACCCAACAACGGCCCGTACGTATAACCTGCAATATCAAAGAGCAAATCGATGATGCTCTTTTCATTGATTGCCTTGAACAGAAATACGCACAAAAGAAAAACCAAGGCAAAGGTCCAATGAACCGTTTTCCTTCGTTTGGTCTTGTATTCTTCAGTCCATTGCGTGTTGCGTTCAAATCCCAAAATATCGATGCAAAACGATGAAGTGAGCGCTGTAATTGCTCCATCAACGGAAGGAAATAAAGCGGAAATCAATCCCAAAATAAAAATGATGGAAACACCTTGAGGCAAATAATTCATCACCACTTTTGGAAAAACATCATCGGGTGGGAAAGTGAGTCCCTCTTTTTGAAGGAACAAATACAACATGCCTCCCAAAAGCAAAAACAAGGCATTGACTCCTACCAACACCGCAGAAAACCACACCATGTTTTTCTGAGAATCACCTAGTCGTTTCACACTGATATTCTTCTGCATCATCTCTTGATCCATACCCGTCATGGTGATGGTGATAAAAGCCCCACCCAAAACTTGCTTCAAGAAAAATTTCTTATGCAAGAAATCAAAATTCCACACATCCAAATAATGGTTCTCATTCATTTGTGCAATTGCCGAAGACCAAGACAATTCCATCATATCCTTCAAACTCCAAACACACACCACCAAGGCCGTAAGCATGAACAGCGTTTGCAAAGTGTCCGTCCAAACAATGGTTTTAACTCCACCCTTCAGGGTATAAGCGATGATCATCAAGAGTATGATGATGCTCGTTACTGCAAATGGGATATGCAGTCCATCAAAAACAAACAACTGCAGAACATTGATCACCAAGAAAAGCCGAACCGTTGCCCCCATGGTTCTGGAAAGAATAAAAAAACCAGCCCCCCATCGATAAGCTTCAGGTCCTAAGCGATACTCCAAATACCGGTAGATCGATGTTAAGTTTAACTTATAGTACAACGGCAAAAGCACAAAGGCTACTACAAAATAACCCAAGAAAAAGCCCAGAACGACCTGAAAATAAGACCATCCCACAATCCCCACCGTGCCTGGAACAGAAATAAAAGTCACTCCCGACAAGGAAGTTCCAATCATCCCAAATGCCACTATGTACCAGGGTGCACTCTGATTGGCCTTGAAAAAACTTTGATTGTCCGCATTGCGCGATGTCCAGTAGGACACCCCCAACAACACCAAGAAATAAGCCACCAAAATCATGGCCATTACATATCCCATCATCTTTCTACAAATTGTTTTAATACCACACCCCAACCCTTCCATTCCGACCAATCGTTGACACTTTCATTGTGCCAAACCATGCGCCAATCACAATAGAAGTCCTTGGTATATTGTTTAGCCGCTGCCACTTTCATCCTGGCGTCTTCAGGCGTTAGATGCAGATAATTTTTCAAAGTCACATCCATCCCCCAAAACGGAACCAATCGCAAAGTAGACAACTGACTTTTGTGCCAATCATACCATAAAAAACTTCTGCTTGTTCCTGCTCTGTATCCTACCGTATCTGCAAACCCCATTGTGTAGTCTCTTTCAACACCCAGTGCAACCAATCGTAAACTTGAAATGGGTATGCTCTGCTTCAAATAATGAAACCTAGCCGATTGTATTTTTTTACAACCCAATTGTTCAAGCCGAGTCATCTCCGCCTCATAATGTCCATCTATATCGTGTCCCAAAACACTAGGATGCCATCCCCACTCTGCGTTACCGATACTGCGGAATAGGCACTGCCAACCCGCTGTCTGATGAATCTGCATTCCCTTGTCCAAATCTGACCTTTCCGCACACAACACAAAATATTTCAGTTCCATTCTCATGTCTTGGCACATCTCCTTCAAGACCTCATAAGTATCGTAAGGATCTTGATGCCCCAAAATAACCTGAACCCGTTTGCTCACCCAATCCCATTTGAACCTTACAATATCTCTGCAAAACCCACACCATTGATTCACTATGGTTTTGAACTTGAACGCATAGGGACTGTCTATATCTACCGTCAACTGTCTATTTGGAATTCTTGATTCCGACATTCCCAAAGCATGAAGCAACCGGAAGCGCCATTCATCCAAATAAGCCACTTCCACACCTCCCCATTGCCTTTGAATACAACCGGATGAATGAAACCTCCCCCATTCATCAAAGTGCTCCGGGGTATATTCATCGCATCGCGCTAGCAAATAAAATGCATAGCCAAATACATCAAATTCACCAAACGATTCCAACCGCTCCACAGCCTTCCGAAACTGATTGGTATCCCGAGTCTCATCCTTCCACCACGGAAAATCCATGCATGGAAAGTGAATCAATGCCGCCTCAGATTCCAATCCGTATGATAGGATAATAGAACCTTGAGGAATCGATTCGCTTTCAGTAAAAAGTTCAAAAGAATACCCTTCCAACAAAAATCCCAATGCATAACGCAACCGGGGTGTATCAATGTTGGAGAGGATGGCTATCATTTCAAAAAATCAAATATGATGGCTGCCATTTTCTCAGCAGCCTTTCCATCACCATACAAGGGTTTCCATTTCAAATCCCTCATCTCCATAACATGCGCAAAAGCCTTGGAGATTTTATTAGCATCAGCGCCGACCAAAAAAGCCTTTCCGTCCGCGACAATTTCGGCCCACTCCGTGGTGTCTCGCAATATAATACATGGTTTTTCAGCAAAGTAAGACTCCTTCTGCACACCGCCAGAGTCCGTAACTATCAATTGACTCAATCGCTCCATTTGAAGCATTCCAATATAGCCCAATGGCTCAATCAAATGAACATGCTCCGCCGCTTCAAGTGCCGTGAGCAATTCAGGCTGGGCCGCCAAATTCTTCTTCAGCCGAGGATGCACAGGTAAAACCCATTCCAATCCCGCTGACTGCGTTAACTGCATCAATGTTTCTACAATGCCTTTGAGTATTTCGGGATGATCCGTATTGTGATCTCTGTGAATGGTGGATAAAACAAACTGTTTGTCCACAAAGGGCATTACTTCAGGTCGGTATTCCCTTGTACCATAATACAACGCGTTGTCATACATAACATCACCACATTGAAAGACACCAGGGTTAACCGGTGAGTATGGTGCTGTGGAATTGGTCATCCCTTCTTTTTCCAAATTCTCCAATCCCAATGGGGTGGGACTAAACAACAAGGTGGAAAGATGATCCGTCACAATGCGATTGATTTCCTCTGGCATGGTGCGCTGAAAACTGCGCAAGCCAGCTTCAACATGTATCACAGGAATATTGGCTTTAGCAGCCACCAAAGCTCCGGCTAGTGTGGAATTGGTATCACCATAAACCAAAACGGCATCTGGTGACTCTTTTAGAATCAAGGACTCCAAATCCATCATCATTTTACCAGTCTGGACTCCATGTGTGCCTGACCCTGCAGAAAACACTTGATAAGGAGCATCGATCTCCATCTCCCTGAAAAAAACTTCAGACATGGATTCATCATAATGCTGACCTGTGTGAACGATGAGCTCCTGCACTTTTCCTTCGTAGTCATTTCTCCAAACCCTATTCAGCGCAGCTGCCTTGATAAACTGGGGACGAGCCCCAACAACGGTCATGATTCTCTTCATTCTAATAAGCCTTGATCGGCGAAGCTAAAATACGCATTCCCATGAACGATTAAGTGATCCATCACCAACAATTCCATCACCTTTCCCACAGCGCGCAATTTGGCTGTGATGTCCAAATCGTGTTCTGATGGAATGAGACTCCCGCTTGGGTGATTGTGTGCCAAAATAATAGCGTTGGCATGATGCTGCAGGGCCAATGAAAATACCTTTTTAGGATCTACCAATGTTGCTGTAAGTCCTCCTTCACTGATGCGCTTAGCGGTAATTACTGAGTTGTTTCTATTCAGCAATAAAATCCAGAATTCTTCATGGGTTAAATCCCCCAAATGTTTTACCAAATATTCAAAGGCGTGGTTAGAACAAGAAATGGATTTCTTCTTATCCAACTCTTCAAATCTTCGGCGACGTGCCAACTCAAATACTGCAGTTAACACGGCAGCTTTTCCGAAACCAATTCCCTTAATGGCCATCCAATCTTGCAAAGAGAATTGCGATAGCCTGGTTAATTTCCCAAACCCTTGCTCTAGAATCACATTGGCCATATCCATCACTGGGACATCTTTAGAACCACTGCCCAAAATCAATGCGATCAAATCTTTATTGGTTAAAGATTCTATCCCACTGCTCATCAACCTTTCACGCGGCAAATCATCCGTTACACTCCAAGTTTCTATGTTCGTTTTCATCTTGGTGCAAAATAAAAAAACCCACCTCAAAGAGGTGGGCTTTTCAGTCCTATAAATTATATGCAGGTTATGCAGATTATTTCAAACCATTCACATAAAGAGCCAAACTGCTCTTCAAGTTTGAGGCTTTGTTGTAGTGAATAACATTGTTCTTGGCCAATTTATCCAACATAGAAGCCACTTTTGGTAACAAAGCTGACGCTTCTGTCTTTGAAGTCAAAGCGCGCAACTTACGTAAAGCATTACGTGTAGTCTTGTGGTAGTAACGGTTACGAACACGCTTGGCGTCGTTAGAACGGATTCTCTTGATTGCTGATTTATGGTTTGCCATTTTCTTCTAAAATTGGAGGGCAAATATACTCGAAAGAAATCAAAATCCCAAAAAAATATTTTTTTTCTTACGGAACCAGTTGAAAACTGAATAATTCTTTGTTTTCGCCTAACGACTTGGATACACAAGCTGCAAAAGGTCTGTGTGCGTCCTTTGACTTCCACTGTTGCGCCTTGAATTGCATGCGGGCCAACGCACACAATGCTACTTTCTCTTGAGGTAAAACCTCAATACCCACCTGAATGAACTTGTTACCTTCATTTTGTCCTACCAAGATAATCCCGCTTTGCGCATCTGTTTCAAACAACGAATGTTGTATTTCCTTCAAGGTATCCATCAACCTTGCCAAATTCTCCCATTGACCGGACTTGGCCATTCCACTCATGATATCGATGATGGGCTGCAAACTCTGGTGATCCAACCTCCCACGATAAATCATATAAATACCATTGTCCTCCATCCAATGCTCCACCATTTTTGTAAACTGAATTTGCGGAGGAATGACTGGTTGTTCGGTAAAGTGTACCGTCACCTGCTGATGAAAACAAAACTTACCAGCCGTTTTGGGCTCCATCTCATAATCCAATTTTGAACCAGATTTCCTCGATAGTTCTATCAGACCCAAACCCGCACCTCCTTCTTCACCAAAACTTTCATTTTGGATGATTTCACGGTAACGCTGTTTCTTTTCTTCAGGACTGAGTGCGTTTACTTGATCCAAGGCCTCCCTCAGAGGATCCACAGATGAGGGATTGATTCCATTGATCGTATTGATTGTACAAAAACCTGTCGAAGAAAAAAATCCAAAAAACCCTTCAGCTTCACCACTTTCTTCTTGAATACCGTGGCGCAAAATATTTTGAAAACACTCGAGCATCAAAAACGAAGCGCGTTTTTTTAAACTCGCATTGTCTGAGTTGGCTTGTTTGATGTGACTCCCCAAATCCAAAATGGCTTCCGTAAAGTTGTCCATCATCGTGCCTCGATAACCGTAATATGAAACACCTCCATCAAACATCTGATAAGCATAATACAACATTTCTAAATGTTGTTCTCCTCTTGAGCAGCCGCGTGGTGTATCCAAAATTGATTTTTTTGTCAATGCGAACTTAACCATAATTGTACTTTTTGAAAACTTTTTCGGTGTTTATTTTAACAAAAATCAGTTTACGAACCCGTCAACCTTTAGCCACTTATTGTTTTAATGACAATAACTTCATTTGCAACATGAAAAATCTAGTCTTTCTCAATCACTTGATTTTGTTCTTAACCATTGAAACCAAATCCCAAAATGTCTTGTTCGATATCAAAAACATCAACTCTTTTGAAATTTTCTTTGGTCTGGTCAATTCTTCCATCGTCAATTCATCAAGATGTAAGGAAGTTATTGCTGTATTTTAGCCTCATGAAAAGAGGCGTAGCCATTTTGGGATCTACAGGATCCATTGGAACACAGGCATTAGAGGTCATCGCGGCCAATCCAGATAAATTCTCTGTAGAGGTATTGACTGCGCAGAAAAATGCTGATTTATTGATTCAGCAAGCGTTGCAATTCAGTCCCAATGCAGTTGTGATTGTGGATGAAAGCCAATACACCAAAGTGAAAGACGCCTTGTTTGATGCAGGCATCAAAGTATATGCCGGAGAAGAAAGTCTTTGTCAAATAGTACAATCAGAAAGCATCGATATTGTGCTCACAGCATTGGTCGGTTTTTCAGGACTTAAACCCACTGTGGCTGCCATTGAAGCCAAGAAACAGATTGCATTGGCCAACAAAGAAACTTTGGTGGTAGCAGGAAAAATCATCACCCAATTGGCCAAAGAAAATGCGATCAATCTTTATCCTGTAGATTCAGAGCACAGCGCCATCTTCCAATGTTTGGCCGGCGAGTGGCACAACCCGATTGAGAAAATCATACTAACTGCCAGTGGTGGTCCTTTCAGAGGTCGCACCACAGAAGACCTGAAGGACATTAAAAAAGAACAAGCCCTCAAACATCCCAATTGGACCATGGGCGCTAAAATCACCATAGACTCCTCTACATTGATGAACAAAGGATTGGAGGTCATTGAAGCACAATGGTTGTTTGATTTACAGCCCCATCAAATTGACGTAATCGTTCATCCGCAGTCCATCATTCACAGCTTGGTTCAGTTTCAAGATGGTAGTCTTAAAGCACAACTTGGATTGCCTGATATGAAATTGCCCATTCAATATGCCTTGGGTTATCCGCAACGTTTGCCCGCAGATTTTCCAAGATTTCACTTTAGTCAGTTTCCCAACCTAACCTTTGAAGCGCCTGATAAGGAAACCTTTAGATGTTTGCAATTGGCTTATGATGCCATGTCTGCAGGTGGCTCTTTGCCCTGTGTCATGAATGCCGCCAATGAGATTGCAGTTTCCTTGTTCTTGCAGGATAAAATTGGTTATTTGGAAATTGCCCAATTGGTGGAGTCTGTGATGAAACACCATACCTTGATTGACAATCCAACATTGAACGATTTGTTCCAAACCGACCATTGGTCAAGGGAAGCCGCAATGCAATTGGCCAACTAACGGACCAATTAATCGAATAAATCCAATTAGAGCGTGCTCAATTCAATGCTCACGCTTTCCACTTGACCCGGAATGGGTGGCGCCACTTTGGTCAATTTGATTCGAATACTATCCGCCTCGGTGAATCGCGCTTTCAGCGCATTGAGGATGCGGTATCCTACCGCTTCTATCAACTTGGAACGAATCGCCATCTCACGTCGCACAATGTTCGTCACCTCAACATAGTCAATGGTCATGGTTAAATCATCGAACAACGCCGCTTCTTTCACGCTCACGTGAAATACAGCATCAATCAAATATTTCCCGCCTATCACAGCTTCTTCTTCCAAGCAACCATGGTTGGCATGAACTTCAATGTTGTTAACGTAAATTACTCCCATTGTCTTTTAATACCATTTTCAGATTAACCCAACTTGGCAATTCCATTGGCCACGCGGCGCATGACCTCTTCTTTTCCAATGACCGACGCCACTTGTGCCGCTGCAGGACCCGTTAAGGTACCGGTCAACAACAATCGGAACAACGGCATTACGGCGCCCATTCCCAAACTTTCCTCTTGCAAAAATTGCTTGAATCGATTTTCAATATTCTCCAAAGAAAAATCTTCAATGGTATTCATCACATCCGCCCATTTTTGAATAATAGGGGCCGACTCCTCCGCCTTCCACTTCTTAGCCACGGCTTCTTCATCATATTGCTCAGGGCCTTGGAACAAATAAGTTCCTTCCAACATATCTTCCACAAACACCGCACGCTCCATCATCATTCCCACTACCTTTTCTGTGTATTCCAAACTCACTTCAATACCTTTCTCTTTCAACATGGGTTGAAGCATGATGGCCAACTCGTGATGAGGTGTGGCCCTCAAATATTGTTGATTGAACCATTTGGTTTTATCTGGGTCGAACTTTGAACCGCTCTTACCAATGCGTTCGATTGTAAACGCATCAATCATTTCTTGTTCGGTAAAAATCTCTTGGTTGTTACCGGGAGCCCAACCCAACAAAAGCAACATGTTGATGAAGGCTTTGGGGAAATAACCACGCTCACGGTATCCGCTGGAGATGGCACCCGTTTCTGGGTCCTTCCACTCCAAAGGGAATACGGGGAATCCCAAACGATCGCCGTCCCGCTTGCTCAATTTGCCATTGCCATCAGGCTTTAGAATCAGAGGCAAATGCGCAAATAACGGAGCTTCCCACTCAAAGGCTTTGTACAACATCACATGCAATGGCGCACTGGGCAACCACTCTTCGCCACGAATAACGTGAGAGATATTCATGGTCATGTCGTCCACGACATTGGCCAAGTGGTAGGTGG
>CAMCTV010000016.1 GCA_945878635.1 Chryseobacterium gleum
GGTGCGGTGATCCGTTTAAACGAAACGGGATTCCACAATCCCGCTGCGTATTTCGATGAACAATATTGCGTTTCATCGTTCCAGATATCGATGTCAATTCCACGGTGTTGGCATTGGAGGGCAAGCACACTTCCGGCCAAGCCCTGCCCAATGATCAACCATTTTTCACTCATTGAATCACGTTGAGGCGTCGTCCAATTTTAGTGAAGGCAGAAACGGCGCGGTCAATGTGTTCTGGCTCATGCGCCGCAGACAATTGAACGCGGATACGTGCTTGTCCCTTGGCTACCACGGGATAGAAAAATCCAATAACATAAATGCCTTCTTTCAATAGAGCATCGGCAAAATCTTGGGCCAACTTGGCGTCATACAGCATTACTGGAACAATGGCCGATTCGCCGTCCTTGATGTCAAAGCCTGCAGCCTTGATTCCGGTTTTGAATCGTTGAATATTGTTTTCCAATTTGTCACGCAATGTTGTCGTAGAGGACAACAAGTCAAAAACAGCAATGGATGCGCCAACAATACTGGGAGCCAGACTGTTGGAGAACAAGTAAGGTCTGCTTCTCTGACGCAACATCTCGATGATTTCTTTTTTCCCTGTGGTAAATCCACCCATGGCTCCGCCCAATGCCTTGCCCAGTGTGCCCGTGATGATGTCTACTCTGCCCAATACGTTGCGCAGCTCAATGGAACCTCTACCTGTTTTGCCTATGAATCCTGTTGCATGGCATTCATCAACCATCACCATGGCGCCATATTGTTGTGCCAAGTCACAAATTTTATCCAATTGGGCCACATAGCCGTCCATGGAAAAAACGCCATCTGTAACAATGAGTTTAAAACGAGCGTTGGAAGCGGCTTTGAGTTGGGTCTCCAAGTCCTCCATGTTGTTGTTCTTGTATCGGAAGCGTTGTGCTTTGCACAATCTCACCCCATCGATGATGGAGGCATGATTCAATTCATCACTGATGATGGCATCTTCCTCTCCCAATAAAGGTTCAAAAACACCGCCATTGGCGTCAAAGGCTGCAGCGTAAAGTATGGTGTCTTCGGTATGTAAGTACTCAGCTATTTTATGTTCCAATGTTTTGTGAATGTCTTGTGTACCACAAATGAAGCGCACGCTGGACATGCCAAATCCATGTGAATCAATGGCATCTTTGGCTGCTTGAACCACCATCGGGTGGCTAGACAAACCCAAATAATTGTTGGCGCAAAAATTCAAAACCTCATGCCCTTCTGTTGTGTTGATGACAGCGTCTTGTGGCGTGGTGATGATGCGTTCGCGCTTGAAAAGCCCCGCTTCTTGAATGGCCGCTAATTCTTTGGCCAAGTGTTCTTGCATTGGATAACTCATGCAACAAAAATAAGGAAATTAAAGCGGAAAGAAACGTTGGAAAAAATACCGTCTTGTAATTAAATCATCAAAGATTCGCAGGCTTGTTTGGCAGCTACCTGCTCTGCTGCTTTTTTAGAATTGCCCGTCCCGATGCCCATTGAGCTTTGGTCAATTTTTACCGATATGGTGTACAAACTTGCACCACTGTTTTGGTGATGAGAAAGAACTTCAAATGTCAGCGTCTTCTTGTTTTTCTGACACCATTCATGCAGTCTGCTTTTGGCGTCTACTTCGTCATGGATGGTTTCTGTTAACCCGTATTGAATGAGAAATTTTAGAATAATGTTTCTGGTGTCATTGTATCCTTTATCCAGATAAATGGCGCCCACCAAGGCTTCCAACGCATTGCCCAGCATGCTCTCATGGATTTCTTGGTTCCCCAATTCAACCTCAAGCATCGAGCGAATTCCGATTTTTTCGCCAATACGATTCAGGTTTTCTCTGCGCACCACCTTGCTTTTCATCTTGGTCAATTCACCTTCCGTTTGACTTTTGTAGGTGTCAAATAGATAGTGGGCCAAAATGGAGTCAAGAACAGTATCGCCAAGAAATTCTAGTCGCTCGTTGCTTTGTTTGATTTTTTTATTCAGTTCATTCAAGGAGGAGCTGTGTCTCAAAGCTTCTCGGTAGAGTTCAGGGCGGCGTGTAGAAATATGAAAGGCGCTTCGCAAGAAACCTTGAAGCGCCTTATCTGATTTTTTAAAAAGTAGAATATCGACTATCCTTCCCATTTTTTGAATACTGCGGACGTATTGTGTCCACCAAATCCAAAGGTATTGCTCATGGCTACACGAACTTCGCGGGCTTGGGCTTTATTGAAAGTGAAATTCAATTTGGGATCTAACTCAGGATCGGGGTTGGCAAAATTGATGGTCGGAGGAACGATGTTGTTCTTCACTGCCATGATGGTAGCAATGGCCTCAATGGCGCCAGCAGCTCCCAACAAGTGACCCGTCATAGATTTGGTACTAGAGATATTCAAATTGTAGGCATGCTCTCCAAATACATGTTGGATAGCCTTGGCTTCTTGCACATCACCCAAAGGAGTGGAAGTGCCATGAACATTGATATAATCAATTTCCTCTGGTTTGATTTCAGCATCTTCCAAAGCGGCGCGCATAACATTTAATGCGCCCAATCCTTCTGGATGAGGAGCTGTGATGTGATAGGCGTCTGCGCTCATACCTCCGCCGATAACCTCAGCGTAAATATTTGCACCTCTCGCCAAAGCATGATCCAATGATTCCAAAATCAAACAGCCACCTCCTTCACCCAAAACAAAACCATCTCTGGTTTGGTCAAATGGACGAGACGCCGTGCTGAAATTTTCATTGTTTTCAGACAATGCTTTGAGCGCATTGAATCCACCAACACCTGCCTCTGTAATGGCCGCCTCAGAGCCACCTGTAACAAAAATATCCGCCTTTCCCAGACGGATGTAATTGTAGGAGTCAATGATGGCGTTGTTGGATGACGCACATGCTGAAACAGTGGTGTAATTGGGACCTCTGAATCCATATTGAATGGAGATAAAGCCAGAGGCAATATCTGCAATCATTTTGGGAATAAAGAATGGGTTAAATCTTGGTGTACCATCGCCGTGGGCAAAGTTGAAACACTCCTGTTGGAAAGTATATAGCCCACCGATGCCGGACCCCCAGATAACACCTATTCTGTCTTTGTTTACTTTTTCAAGATCGATACCGCTATCCTCAACAGCTTGCTTCGCCACAACCATGGCGTAGTGCGTGTAGGGATCCATTTTACGGGCTTCCTTTCTTTCAATGTGGTCTTCAACATTGAAACCTTTCAGTTCACAAGCGAAGCGTGTCTTGAATTTTGAAGCGTCAAATCTTGTAATAAGATTTGCCCCGCTTGTTCCAGCAAGCAGGGAATTCCAATACTCGGGTACTGAATTTCCTAGAGGCGTAAGCGCTCCTAGTCCAGTAACAACGACCCTTTTTAGTTCCATAAGGAAAGGGTAATAATGTTTTTAATTACTTGTTGCTTTCGATGTAATCGATGGCTTGACCAACGGTTACGATTTTCTCAGCTTGGTCATCTGGAATAGCAATGCTAAATTCCTTTTCGAATTCCATGATCAATTCCACGGTGTCCAAAGAGTCTGCACCCAAATCATTGGTGAAGCTTGCTTCACGCTTCACATCTGCTTCATCCACACCGAGTTTGTCAACGATGATGGCTGTAACTTTCTTTGCAATTTCTGACATATCTGTCGATTTTTTATTGGTTAAACGCGACCAAAAGTAATATTTTTTATTGAATTGAAAATTTTTTTTTTCGATTCGGTCATTTTTCTTGAAATATTTGCTCTGTGAAAAACGATGCAAGGTTCAGTAGACAAAGGAATATTCCATTTTTGGATGCTGCTCAGCAACAGCAATGGAGTAAAAAGAAAATTTTAATTTTGGGTTGTGGGGGTCTTGGGAATGGTGTTCTTATGAGTTTGGCCAGAATAGGGTTTGAGGATTTTGTATTGATCGATGGTGACAAGGTGGAGTTATCCAATCTTCACCGTCAGTGGATGTTTTCAGAGGATCAGTTAGGCATGTCCAAAGTTAAAGCGGCAGAAACGTGGTTGAAAAGTTTTGCCCCAAAAGCCCAATGCTCGACCATTGACCAATTTGTTTCGGTTCATTTTGACGATTCATCCATTCCGGATGATATCGATGTTGTTTTAGATTGTACGGACCAAGTCTCAGCCAAATATTGGACAGAGGGATATTGTAAAAGAAAGAACTTACCTTGGGTAATGGGGTCAGTGGAGCAGTGGGAAGGTCAGGTAAGCGTTTTTGAATATCCAGATGAAAATGGAATGAAATGGTCCTATTCTCAGTGGGTGGGCGTTTCATTGAAAGATTATATGGTTGGTTCATGTGAACAGCGCGGTGTGTTCCCCCCCGTTGTTCAATGGATTGCGCAAATGCAGGTTTTGGAAACATGTCGCATATGCAATTCCCTTCCTGCTGCATTCTCCGGGAAAATAGGCTATTGGAATATGTGGACCAATGCACACCTGAGTGTTCAATTCAATGGTGTCTAAAATCCAATTGAAGTTTTTAAGTTTCATGGATTGTCTTTATCATTGTGCATGCGTTGGTTGATATTGACAGATGGAATAAGTCCCTTTGAAATAGGGGGAATGCAAAAGCACAGCTATAATCTTACCAAGCAATTGTTGCTAAATGGAGAAACGGTGACCCTGTTTCATTGTGTGACCCGTTCCAAGAAGTTGCCAACAGCGGACGAAGTTTTTTCAGCCTTGGGATGTGATGAATCGGCGCTGAAATTTTTAACCGTAAAGGCCTTCCCATTTCCTAGTTTGGGAAATATGCCCGGACATTACATCAGAGAATCTTATTTATTGAGTTGTCATTATTACCAATCTATTCAAGAAACACTGAGTGGGTTTGACGTTGTGTTTGCACAAGGATTCACTGGATGGAAATTTATAGAGGAAAAAAGAAAAGCAAAGGGCAAAGCTGTGCCTGTCATCAATCACTTCCATGGATTGGAAATGTTTCAAAAAACCTATGGTTGGCGCAGTGCCATTCAGAAGTGGATGCTGCATGGTGTAGCCAAATGGAACGTCTGCAACGCCGATGCAACGATTTCTTTGGGTGGGAAAATTACGGATATCTTATTGCAATTGGGAATACCCGATAGCAGGATTTTAACAATTTCAAGCGGAGTAGATGAGAATTGGTTTGTCCAACAACCTGCTCCCAAAGGAAGTGTTCCAAAAATTTTATTTGTCGGAAGGTATGAGCGAAGGAAAGGGTTGAAGGAGTTGATACGAGCATACAAGTTGGTTTTGAAAAACAAGAAGGAAGTTCAGTTGTCCATCGTAGGTCCTATCCCCAATCATTTGAAAGACCACCAATCCGGGTTGGAGTATTTTGGAGAAGTGAAGGATGAACTTCAGATGAAGCGAATCATGGATGAGCATCACATATTGATTGTGCCGTCTATCTCAGAGGGCATGCCAACCGTTATTTTGGAAGCCATGTCCAGAGGGCTTGCCATCATTTGCACAGATGTTGGCGCCAACAGAGTTATGGTGAACGAAGAGAATGGATGGCTCATTGATCATGTTTCTATTTCGGAGATTTCGCAGCGGTTGCAGAATGTCTTAGATTTGGATCAGCGCAAACTGAATCAAATGGGATCGACATCATTGGAAAAGGTCAAACAGAATTGGGGTTGGTCAAAAGTTGGATTAAATCATATTAACGCCATAGGTGGATTTTTACAGTTGAAAAAATGAAGAATCTTTTCAAGTTTTTTGTTTTTCTCCATATCTTCTTCAGCGCCTTGGTATTGTTTAAAACCCCGGTTGAGTTTTACCCTGGTTATATTTCTTATGTTTTCTTGCCTTTGTTTTTTGCCAAGTACGGCCCCCCCGTCATTCCTCTGATTATCTTTTTGTTCTTTTATATCGTTGGATTGTTTTTTATACCGTCAGAGCTTAATACACTGCAGCAACTCAATAAAGTGTCTTTGGGTTTCTTTTTTTCATTGTCCTTTTTTGATTACGTGATGCGTGGTTTTGATTTTGATGTGAAGGAAATTTTTAAGTTTTATGTGAAGTGTGCCATGGTTGTCAGCGTGATTGCGTTGATTCAATACGTGACTTATCAGATTGGATTTGCACCTGGATACAACTACCGTTGGTTGTTTAATAAATGGGGTGTTATCGTTGGGGAAGGAGGTATCAGAATCAATTCACTTTTTTCTGAACCTGCTTATTATGCTTCATCCATGGCGCCTGCTTTTTTTGTAGCCGTTTACAATGTCTTGAACCGCAGATCGCCTGTATTCATAACCGTTTTTCAGAGCGTATTGATCATCATGGCTTATCCATTGACCCGAAGTAGTGTAGGAATGTTTGGCATCGTACTTACATTGATTTTATTGGTGATCAATTCTGGATTTATTCGGTATGGTTTGATTGCTGCGCCAGTGTTGTTTTTTGGATTTAATTATGCCTATACCAACGTTGTGGATTTCAGAGATCGCGTGGATGGAACCTTCGAGATTTACAACACTGGTAACGTGTACAGTTATGATATCCACGGAAGTAGTTTTGTATTGTACAATCACACGCACATTGCGACTGAGAATTTTAATGCTCATCCCTTGTTTGGAACGGGACTGGGTTCTCACGAAACAGCTTTTAATAATTACTCGCTCACCAACATGCAAGGTGTTGTTGATATTGAGTTCAACAAGGCGGATGCCAACTCAATGGCGTTGCGACTAATGTCTGAGACAGGACTTGCCGGATTGTTGCTCTTTGGTCTGTTTTTTCTTTTGAATTGGCTCATTAAGCCTTTTGCTGTTAATCAAGAATATTGGATCATAAACAATGCTTGTTTCTTGATTATATCACTTCAGCTGCTTCGTCAAGGCAATTACTATTATTGCGGGTTCCCTCTTTTTATTTGGTTGTATTATTATTCAAAGAAAAGGAATAAAGAAGAAAAGATTCCAGAGGTGAAAGAATTCAAATTCAAGGCCAATGTCTAGTAAAGTGGTTTTTCTCATGCGCGAATTGTCTGGATATTTTGTATCCTGCATTCAACATTGGAAGGGAACTTTTGATGGAGATGTTTATGTGGTTTATTGGCCAACCCATCAGGACGCGCCATTTCAGTGGCAAATGGATTCCAATATCCACTGGATAGAGAAATCAGTGTTTTTACAATCGCATAATCAAGTTTTTTTTTGGCAAGGGATACAACATCTGTTTGTGGCGGGATGGGGAGATGGTGATTACAATGGAATAGTGAAAGGCAATTCAAGTATTTCTAAAACCATTTTGTTTGATACCCAATGGACGTCTTCATGGAAAATGCATTTGGGTCGATTTTGGTTGTATTTTAAAATCATTCGACACTTTGAATCAGCATGGGTTCCTGGGAAAAGACAACGTGATTTGGCAACCAAATTGTTTTTCAATTCGAATCAAATTTTCAGTCATTTTTACGTAGGTGATCAATTTCTTTTCGATCAACCAAAGGCGCATGGTTTTGAAAATGAAAATGAGCTAAATATAGTTTTTGCAGGAAGGTTGATTCACGAAAAGGGAATACTTCCTTTAATTCAACAGTTCATAGAAACAATGAGTGATGAGCCATTGTTGAATTGGCATCTTCATATCTGCGGAACGGGTCCGCTCTCCCAAGAATGCCCTTCGCACCCTAGGGTGACCTATCATGGTTTTGTTCAGCCCAAGGATTTGGCTTCTATTTTCCAGCGAATGGATCTTTTTGTTTTGCCTTCTTTGTATGAACCATGGGGTGTTGTGGTTCATGAGGCTGCTTTTTCAGGATTGCCCTTGATGGTGTCAGATGCGGTTGGTGCAGCAGATGATTTTGTCGTGGATGGAATGAATGGTTGGGTGTTTTCTAGCGGTGATGTGAAAGCGGTGATGGCTTGCATACGCAAGTTTAATCAATTGTCAGGTGAAGAAAAACAGGCGATGTCTGAAAAGAGCCGAACACTGGCCAGAAGCGTTGTAATGGAAACTTGGGCTATATCAGCCAATCAAATCTTAAATGAAAAGTCATGTGCGGAATAGCGGGAATCTTTGATCGCCATGCCAAAACAGAAGAGCGTTCATCTTCTCTGAAAGCCATGATGACAGCCATGCTGCACCGTGGAAATGACGACAGCGGTGTATTTCAAGATGATTCCGTTTCGCTGGGTCATCAGCGCTTGTCCATCATTGATACTTCAATGGATGGCCATCAGCCCATGTTTTCAACAGATGAAAATGTCGTCGTGGTTTTCAACGGTGAGATTTACAATTACATCGAACTAAAAGAGGAGCTTTCCGCTACTTATGCATTTAAAACCCATTCTGATACGGAGGTCATCTTGGCCGCCTATCAGCGGGACTGTTTGGAGTTTGTGCAGTTGTTGAATGGCATGTTTGCTATTGTCATATGGGATAAAGTGAAAGAGAAACTTTTTTTGTTTCGCGACCGATTGGGCGAGAAGCCGTTGTATTATAGCACTACTGAGCAAGGATTTCTTTTTGCTTCTGAGATTCGCTCCATATTGGCCTCTGGTCAAGTGAAGCGCAAATTGAATCATGATGCATTGAGCACCTATAGGGTGTATCAGACAGTTTGGAATCCAGATACCATCATCCAAGATATTCAAGCGTTGCCACCTGGACATCGCCTTGAGGTGAGCGGGGATGGTCAAATGACCATTAAATGCTATTGGAACTTGAATCAAATTCAATCGGTGAATGAAACATCTCCTGCAGAGGCAAAGAAGATGGTTCGTCAAGAATTGGAGCGAAGCGTGGCTTGGCGCATGCGCGCAGATGTAGATTTTGGTGCTTTTTTATCAGGTGGAGTAGATTCTTCGATTGTAGTAGCCTTGATGGCGAAAATGTCTCCACGACCCATTAAGACTTTTTCTATTGCATTCAACGAAGCTGAGTTTGATGAGAGTGAATTTTCAAGTTTAATTGCATTGCAATACAAAACAGATCATACCCGTTTGGTTCTTTCACCAGAAGATTTCTTAAAGAATATTGAGCCTGCTTTGAAGGCCATGGATCATCCTTCATTGGATGGTGTAAATAGTTTTGTTGTTTCCAAAGTCACCCGTGCACAGGGCGTTAAGATGGCGCTTTCAGGGTTGGGAGGGGACGAGTTGTTTGGAGGATATCCCATTTTTGAAAGGCTTTGTCGGTCTGCACATTGGAGGAGGTTTTTGCCTCAGTTGAAGAGCATTCCAGGATTTTCTTTGGTCAAAAAACGCTGGAATGTGATTCAGCAAGAAAAGATTCAGACGATGGTGTCCAAAGGGAATTGGTCCAATCCGTTTTTGTACGCGTTGGATCGAAGTGTTTTGCCCAGTACATCTCCATTGCCTTTTGATGCAACTTTTTGGTCAGAGTCCCCTAGAACCCATTTGATGCGCAGTTTGTCAATAGCTGAAATGAAATCTTACATGCAACATGTTTTGCTGCGCGATGCAGATCAGATGAGCATGGCCAGTACTTTGGAAGTGCGGGTTCCTTTGATAGATCATCAATTGTTGGAGAAGGTAATAGCTTTGCCTGATGCATTGAAGCGAGGGAAATTTCCAAAGCAGTTGCTTATCGATTCATGTATGGATCTTATTCCTGAAAGTATTTATAATCGCAAGAAGAAAGGTTTTGCCTTTCCATGGAAACTTTGGATGAGAGGACCTTTGAAAGACTTTTGTACAAATTACTTGAATGGGATTGCTGATCAGCCGCAACTGATGAAGTTGTCCTTAAAAACAAAATGGGAAGGTTTTATCAACGGTGATGATAGCTATCCTTGGAATTATTTTTGGCATTGGATTGTACTTGCTTATTGGATGGAGGAGAATAAAATTGAATGGTAAAGTACTCATATTGACCGAATGGTTTACTCCAGGTTATAAAGCTGGAGGTCCCATCCGTTCCATTCAGAACATGGTGGTAGCCCTTCCGTTTGAATTTTATATCATTACGACCAATAAAGATTGGGGAGATGTTCAACCCTATTCTCAGGTTGTATCTGATTGTTGGATTGATTTTTCAGAAAATGTAAAAGTTTGGTATGCATCGGGTGGTTTATCCAATGAATGTTTCACTCAATTGATCACAGAAGTAAATCCTGAAGCATTGTATTTGAATTCGATGTTTTCTTGGACTTTTACTTGGCGTCCTATTTTAACCGCTCGAAATTTGGGATTTCGGGGTAAGGTGGTTCTGGCTCCTAGAGGAATGCTGCATCCCAATGCGATGAAGATTAAGCATAGCAAGAAGCGATTGTTTCTTACAGTGATCAAATGGATGGGTTGGACCAAGAACGTTCATTGGCAAGCGACAAGCACCGAAGAGGTAAAGTACATTCAGCAGCAGTTTGGACATGAAGCAAAGGTTTCAATCACCGAAAATCTACCAACGCTTTCGCCAATCAAAGAGCGGCCGGTTTTTAAAGGCAACCGTTGGTTGATGGTCAATAGACTCAGCGAAGAGAAAGGCGTTTTGGAAGGTTTGGAATGGTGGGTGAATCACCCCTTATCTTCAACTGCTGAATTGACCATTTTAGGTTCATGCTCAGACAAAGGTTATCAAAAAAAGGTGGAGTCATGTATTGCATTAAACAACAATAAGAGAATCCAATGGATTGGAGATGTTCCACCAAATGAAGTCACCAAATGGATGAGGAAAAGCGATTTTTTGTTTGCGCCAACACGTGGTGAAAATTACGGTCATGCCATTGCTGAAGCCCTATTCATGGGATTGCCCGTTGTGGTTGCAGAAGGAACGCCTTGGGTTCAATTAAAGGAAAAAAGTTGGGGTTGGAATTTCGGTCGCTCAGCCACGGGTTTAAAGGAAGTCCTAGACGAGGTTGAAACTTTGTCAGATGAAAACTATGTCGCGATGCACGATGTTCTCATGGAGGCACGTGAAGAGGAGGTAAAAAAAATCCACGACAGTGCGTCGTGGATGTTGTTGTTCAGTACAAAATAAAATTAGGAAGCCAAGCAGGATTTCACCATTTCACTAATGGCTTTTCCATCTGCTTTTCCGCTCAAAGTTTTGGAAGCGACGCCCATTATCTTACCCATGTCACCAGGGCCAGCAGCGCCCAATTGCGCAATGATTTCTTTCACAACTTTTTCCAACTCCTCAGCACTCATGGGTTGCGGCAAGTAAGCCTGAATCACGTCCGCTTGTTTTTGCTCTTCTTCTACCAAATCCTCACGACCCTGCGTCTTGAAAATTTCAATGCTCTCCATGCGTTGCTTGTTGAGTTTGGTTAAGATAGACATGACTTTGTCATCCGTTACTTCCGAAGAACCATCCTTGGTGGCTTCCAATAATATCTTTGATTTGATATCGCGCAAGGCCATTAACTTGTCCTTGTCACCACCTTTCATGGCTGTTTTGATATCCTCGTTGATTTGATCTGCTAAGTTCATATTGTTGTGTTTTAAATCAATCCAAAATGTTTTACTGCCATCTCCACAATATTGTCCCCAATGGCTAGAGATGCTGTCGCAGCTGGTGATGGGGCGTTCAGGACATGGATGCTGTGATCCGTGTACTCAATTCTAAAGTCATCACGCGTGTCACCGTCTTCTCTCAAAAGCAATGCACGAACACCTGCACGACCTGGAACAATGTCTTCCATGGTCAAATCAGGAATCAAGCGTTGCAAGGTTTTCAAGAATAATCTTTTTGAGAATGCTCTTCTGTATTCGTCCAAGCCGTATTTCATATTCCCCATGAACAAGCGCCATGTTCCAATGTAGGAGAGGGCATCAATGGTGTCGCGCAAACTGAAATCCGTTTTGCCATATCCTTCGCGTTTGAAGGTGAAAACAGCGTTGGGTCCGCACTCAATGGAACCGTCCGTCATTCGGGTGAAATGCACGCCCAAAAATGGGAACTCAGGGTTAGGAACGGGGTAGATGAGGTGTTTTACTTTGTGTTTGGCATGATCGGCCAATTCATAATAATCACCGCGGAAACCAACTACTTTTTCTTTCAGATCCACACCGTCTTTTTTAGCCAAACGATCCGCTTGCAATCCTCCACAGACAATCAAGTATTTGCATTGGTATTCACCTTTGGATGATTTTACTTTGGTAAAACCGCCGTCTCTTTCAAAGCCCAATACCTCTTCACCAAGATTGACCCTGCTGTTGTTGTTTAAACCAACGCCTAGTTCACACATTACCTCTGTAGCCCTTCTAAAATCAATGATCCCAGTGCAGCCTACATGCACTCCATCAATTCCCTTGACATGAGGCTCAATCTCTCTGATTTGATTGGGGTTCACGCGCTGCATGCCTTCAATGCCATTGGCAACACCGTGCTGATAAATTTTTTCTAGAAAAGGTAATTCTGAAGTATCCACAGCGACAATCAACTTACCACACACATCATGGGGGACGTTGTATTGTTTGGCAAAATCCACCAATTCCCTTCTGCCATTGACGCAGTTGACGGCTTTCAAAGATCCAGGTTTGTAGTAAATGCCACTGTGAATGACGCCACTATTGTTCCCCGTTTGGTGATCAGCCAATCGATTTTCTTTTTCGATCAATAAAATGTCAAAGTTGGGGAAGCGGCGTTGCATTTTGTAGAAGGTTGCAGCGCCTACAATTCCTCCTCCTACTATAATGATGTCAAATGACGGTGTCATGTGCAAATTTTCTTTGGACAAAAGTAAGATAGACATAGGTTAAATGATTACATTTCCCCTATGAATCCACGTAAGAAAATTCAAAATGCCTGGGGCATGTATGACTGGGCCAATTCGACCTACAATTTGGTCATCAGTTCGGCCATTTTCCCAATCTTTTATGGGGCGGTAACGTCGGTGCGCAATGCCAATGGTGACATCATCGACGATAAAGTTCATTTTTTTGGGTGGACTTTGAAGAATACAGAGGCCTTGTCCTATGCCTTGGCTTTTTCTTTAGCCGTTGTGAGTGTCTTGGTTCCGTTGCTGTCAGGCATTGCGGATTACTATCACATGCGCAAGCGTTTTCTTCAGATCTTCTGTTACATCGGAGCGGCTTCATGCGCTTCCTTATACTTTTTTGATCCTGCACATTTGGAATTGTCCTTTGTGAGCATCATGATGGCGTGTATTGGATTTTGGTGCTCTTATGCTTTTGCCAATTCATTCCTGCCGCAGATTGCCGACAAGGACGAACAAGACAAAGTCAGTGCAAAGGCCTATTCATTGGGTTACATCGGTAGCGTCAGTTTGTTAATCATGAACTTGATTGCCATCAAAGGATTTGATATGAGTGCAAGATGGAGTTTTGTGAGTGTAGGTATTTGGTGGGCAGGATTTGCGCAGATTACTTTTTATCACCTGAAAGAAGAGGTGATTCATCAGCATGATGCAAGCGCCTCATGGAAAAAAGGATTCAATGAGTTGCGCAAAGTGTGGGAGCAGATGAAGGAGATAAAATCTTTGAAGAGATATTTGGTCGCTTTTTTTGTTTTTTCGATGGGCATACAAACCATCATGCAGATGGCGGCATTTTTTGGAGAGAAGGAGATCAATTTGGATTCATCTCAATTGATTTTAGCCATAGTATTGGTGCAATTGATCGCGATTCCTGGTGCGATGCTGTTTTCATGGGGTTCCAAGAAATTGGGCAATATTCCCATGTTGATGATGGCCTTATTGGTTTGGGTGGGTGTATGTCTTTATGCGTATTACGGTGTAACAGAAGTGGTGACATTTTACATTGCGGCTGGTGTAATTGGTTTCATCATGGGCGGTACGCAAAGTTTGGCAAGAAGCACGTATTCTAAATTCTTACCCAAGACAGATGACACAGCATCTTATTTTAGTTTTTACGATGTGACAGAGAAACTCGGATTGATCATTGGCTTGTTCTCCTTTGGATTTTTAGAAGGCACCTTTGGCACCATGCGCGCAAGCATTTTGGCGTTGGTGGTGTTTTTTATTCTGGGATTCTTCTTATTGTTTCTGGTTCCGAAGGAGGAGAAGAGAATAGATCATTAAATGCAATATTTGCCATGTGCTGTTCACAATAATGGCCGTTCACCAGGTTGGTTTTCTTTAATCATTGAATGCGCATAAAGGAATTATGCGACCTTATACGTTTCTTGTAAATGCAAGTGGTGAGTATTCTCTTTGCACGATGGAAGAACATTATCCTGTGAGTTATCAGGAAAGCGAATTGTATCAATATTGGTTTGTAAGCACTGGAACAAGATCCATCATCAAATGTATTCAGTTCCAGCCTTTGGGTGACTTTCTTTTTAACCTTTGCCTATTGGATTATATTCCTGAGAAGGGCGAACTATGCGATCAATCAATATCGAATAACGGAGATGTTAGAGTAGTTCTATGGACTGTGGCTTGGTGCGTAGAACATCACTTGAATAGATTTCCGGAGCATATTGTGGTGTTTTCAGGAAATTCAATGGGAAGAAATAAATTGTATATGCGATATATTCAAATGCATCGAGCCAAGTTGCTTTCTGCTTATATCATCAACATTTTAGAAAGAAATAATGATGAGATTGTGTTTTATGTTCAGAAAAAAGTAAATTTGTGATATGAAGAAAATCAAAAATCTTCCAGATAACGAGCTAACAAAAGAATTACAACTTGTTATGGAGAGTTCTCCAAAAGTTAATTCACTGAAGAGCGAGAAAATGGCCAGTATAAAAGATGAATTGGAAGCCAATGTAAAGTCTTGGGGTTGGGTGAAATGAGTTTTTGCATGAATAAATATCATTGAATGCATCAACCTCTTCGCGCACTTTGCGCCTTCTTCGTGTTCTCTGCGTTATTGATTTTAAACGCCATGCTCACAAAGTTTTCGCAAAGGACGCAAGAGAATTTCCCCTCCTACTGCGCAGCAGAAAGGAGGGGTGTCACGACGAGCGAAGCCGTCGGGACGGGGTGGTTACCTCACAATCGTTACCGGAATACTCTGCACATCCACCAAATTGTCTTTGGAATAAATTCCGCTTTTCCATTGAATAAAAGCCTTTTCATCAATCCCGAATAATCCCGCTTCAATGGTTAACAGAGGTTTTTGAATTTCCTTTTTGCTATAAATAACAATAATCTCATCCGTTTGACTTTGGTCTTTTTCATTGCTGATGGTCAGTTGCAATTCCAACATGCTGGGATGTTCTGGAAAGGGTGAAGGGTTTTTAAAAAAGATGTAACTCTGGTCGGCTTTGATTTTTACCCCTTTCAATTCATTGTATTGAGCACTGGGAAACAATCGGTACATCTTGTGCAATTGATGGTCCCAATAATACACGTTGATGAATCCTGATTCAGAGGTTGTCAATTGCAGGTACAAGTCATTGTTGTGTTTGAATTGGGAAGTGGGACTGGCGCAATCAGGGTAGGCGCAAGTGTTCAATGCCCATTGCAATTTACCCCCGTCAGGATAGCCCATGGCCTCTCCCTTCACTGTTGCGGTAACTTGCATTTCATTGTTGAGGCGCGTCCAAGCAATGGCGGGCTCCTCCAAGTCTGCTATCCATTCTCCTTGCACTTGCGTTTGCGCGATGCTCTGAAAATCATCTGACATGACGCGATTGGTCTCTTTGACTTGATTGATGGTTACTTCTGAAACGCGGTAACCAAAGGCCTCACCGAGGGCTTTTAAACGGGCCTGCTCAATGCAGCGTTGCTCTGCCACTTCCATGCTCATTTGTCTATTCATCACCATCGAATATGATGCTTGAACCTTTTGCTTCTGCTGCGCAAAAAAGGTTGTAGAATACAAAATCAGAATGAGTAGGATGGGGTGTTTCATTTCACCAAAATAGTGTAAGTTTGTAATATGAAAAAGATAATTTTCTGGAGCTTGTTTATTTTGCTGGGAATCCATGCCACTGCTCAAACAGAAGCCATTTCTCCTACCTATAGTTTTAGCATTAAAAAGAAGATCATTCCGCCCCTATTGACCTGGGATGCCAATGCCATTGTATTTGAAGACGAAGACGGCAATGGGATTGTCAATGCCAATGAACATTGTACATTGCGATTTAGCGTGCGCAATGATGGTCAAGGGGAAGGATTGAATTTGGTAGCCTTAGCCAGCGCCACGGGAAACACTGCTGGTATCAATATTTCCAAGAGCACACCTGTGAGTAAAGTAATGCCAGGACAACAAGTGAAAGGCAGCATTTCTTTTCAAGCCAATATGAACACCTTGGATGGGCAATTGGTGTTGGAATTGGAAATTGGAGAGCCCAATGGGTTCAATAGTGATAAGGTTCAAATAGAATTAAAAACCGCCAAGTTTGTCGCCCCCAATGTTCAAGTGGTGGACCATACTTTGGCATCAGCGGATGGCAGTAGCACGTTGGAATTGGGAAAACCATTTATTTTACAACTGCTGGTTCAGAACACAGGACAGGGTGATGCCAGTAACATTAAAGTACAACTTCCATTGCCAGATAATACTTTTTACATGGATGGCGAAGAGGAAACCACCATTGCCAGATTGGCTCCGGGTGAAGTGAAAAGTATCGAATACCAATTGGCCATGAACAAAAAGTATGTGGGGTCTGAGTTGGTCTTGCAGGCTAAGATCAGTGAGTCGTATCAGCAATATGCCAAGAATTGGAATGGACGCTTTGCCTTACAACAAAATCTATCGGCTCAGCGTATGGTGGTGGAGGGCAAGGCCAATGCGCCCAAGGATATCCAGGTGGCTTCCTTGCGCAGTGATGTGGACAAGGATATTCCGGTAGGATTGCCCAAGATGTCCAAGCGATATGCATTGATTGTGGGCAATGAAGATTACGCCAAATACCAAACAGGATTGGACCAAGAAGTGAATGTGGAGTTTGCCCGAAATGATGCCGCTGTGATGGCTGAGTATGCGGAGAAGACACTGGGATATCCCAAGGAAAATATTGTTGTATTGAAAGACGCCACAAAAGGTCAGATGTCTCAGGAAATAGCCAAGTTGGTCCGCTATGCAGAGTTGGGCAATGGACAGGCGGAGTTGTTCTTTTATTACAGTGGACATGGATTACCCGATGAGGTAACCAAGGATCCTTATTTGATTCCGGTGGATGTAAGTGGTGCTCAAGTCGCCAATGGATATGCGCTGAATGAATTGTACAGACAATTGTCATTGCATACAACCAAGAAATGCACCGTGATCTTGGACGCTTGTTTTAGTGGAGGGGCGAGAAACAAAGAGTTGGTGGCCATGAAAGGAGTAAAAGTAAAGGCTAGTGTGAGCAACGTACCCAATAATTTGGTGGTCATGACTTCCAGTTCAGGGCAAGAGAGCAGTGCCGTTTTCAGGGACAAGCAACATGGATTGTTTACCTATTACTTGTTGAAGTCATTGAAAGAGAGCAAGGGCAATCAGAGTTATCAAGCAACTTGGAATGAAGTCCGTGAGCAGGTTGCATTGGAGGCCACCAGAATGAACAAGATCCAAACGCCACAGCTGTTGTTGGGGTCCGGTTTACAAATCAAAAACGAAACATGGGGATGGGGAAATTGAGATATATTTTATTCATTGGTTTGTTGATGCTGGGCACAACAATTATAGCCCAACGCGTCTCCAACATTTCCGCTACCCAAGAGGGACAGAAACTGCGTATCCAGTATGAATTGAGCGCCGCATCCCCCACGGAGGTAGGATTGTACATCAGTGAAAACAATGGCAGCACATGGAGCAAGGTCACGCAGCATCTCACCGGTGATGTGGGGCCAAGTGTTTCTGGCGGGAGCAAGCAGATGGTGTGGGATGTGTTGCAAGCCCGAGAGAATTTGGTGGGAAATGCCATTGTCTTTAAAGTCAAAGTAGGCAGTGAGATCAAGTCAGTAAAAATAGGCAACCAAGTTTGGATGGCGGAGAATTTGAACGTGGATCATTACCGCAACGGAGATCCCATTCCAACGGGATTGTCCAATTCCCAATGGGAGTCAACTACAAAAGGTGCCTATGCCATTTACAATGATGATCCTGCTAATGAGAAGATCTACGGAAAATTGTACAATTGGTATGCAGTATATGATTCCCGGGGATTGTGTCCTACAGGATGGCATGTACCTAGCGATGCTGAGTGGAGAACTTTGGAAAACTATTTGGGAGGAATAGCTGTTGCGGGAGGAAAGTTGAAAAGTACTTCATGGTGGAAAACACCCAATACTGGGGCAACCAATAGCAGTGGATTTAATGCTTTCCCTGGCGGTTACCGCTACTTCGATGGACCATACAACGACATTGGCAGCAACGGCTTCTGGTGGAGTAGTACAGAGACCAGTTCTCTCTACGCATGGTTCCGCAAACTGGGCTACAACAATTCCAATGT
The DNA here is from genome assembly GCA_945878635.1 of Chryseobacterium gleum. Classification (GTDB taxonomy): domain Bacteria; phylum Bacteroidota; class Bacteroidia; order Flavobacteriales_D; family Sanyastnellaceae; genus CAMCTV01. The sequence goes on from CAMCTV010000016.1 coordinate 18,273, forward strand.
ACTCCGCGACGTCAACGTTAAGCAATACGGCTTCAGTGTGCGTTGCGTCCGGGATTAATCGCGAGCGTTCCGATGTGTCGGGACGATGCGATTTCCTTCCAACCGTTAGGTTGGATCATCAACCGACGGCATTTAAAGCCGTCGGTTTTTTTTGGCTTGTGGGTGGCAGATTTCCCCTCCTACTGCGCAGCAGAAAGGAGGGGTGTCACGACGAGCGAAGCCGTCGGGACGGGGTGGTCAGGTGAACGGCCAGTAGATGGTGCCATGTTGAATGAAACCTTGATTGCCTATGTTTTTGCTCATATAATTTATGTTAGTTTTTGCATAAGCATTTTTGTGAGGTCACAATAGTTTTGCTCCATCAAGTTATTCTTACTCATTTTCCATTACCTCATTAATTGTTTCTATTATGCCAGTATGCCAGAAATAAGTCGTTTTTTCGGGATCATCATCAGAATGTACTATCAAGATCATGCTCCTCCCCATTTTCACGCCATTTATCAGGATCATTCAGCAGAATATCATATCTTTACATTAGAAAGGCTAAAGGGAAATTTGCCTCCAAGAGCGCACGCCATGGTGTTGGAATGGGCGGAGATAAACCAATTAGAACTCCAATTGGATTGGGATTTAGCTCAGCGCAATGAACCTGTAAAGCCAATAAAACCGCTTACATAAAGAATGATGCACCGCGTAATCAACGTCAAAGTATTAGAGCAATTCAAGCTCCAAATTCAGTTTGAAGATGCTACCATTCATCAAGTGGACTGTAGTCCATTGATAAAGGATGGCATGAGCGCTCCTTTGTCGGATAAGTCCTTTTTTGAGCGTGTGGCCATTGAGCCCGGCGGAGGATTGGAGTGGCCCAATGGTTTTGATCTTTGTCCCAATTTCTTGTATGATTTGAAGTAGAGGGAAGTGTTGTGTTTAAACGCAATGCACGCCAAGTTTTTCGCAAAGGACGCAGGAGAAATAATATGTTTTAGTGTCTTCTTTGCGCACTCTGCGCCTTCTTCGTGTTCTTTGCGTTATTGATTTTAAACGCAACGTTCGCCAAGTTTTTCGCAATGGACGCAGGAGAAATAATATATTTTTAGTCTCTACTTCGCGTGCTTTGCGCCTTCTCTGTGTAGCGATGCTTCGCTATTTGCGTTAATTTTTTTAAGTCAACGATTATTGTTACGCCATCAACCGCACCAAAATCCCCATCGTCTCATCAATCTCTTCCTTGGTGGTGTAGCGACCAAACGAAAATCTCACACTCGCTTGTCCGGGTCTCAAAGCATCAATCGCCGTGAGGACATGTGATCCCTTGGTGGCGCCACTGCTGCATGCACTGCCGCCCGATGCACAAATGCCTTCCAAATCCAATAAGAACAAAAACATGTCGCTGTTGCTGTGAGCTGGGAAGGTGCAATTCAAAACGGTGTACAAACTGTCCTCCGCTGCGCTGTTGCCATTAAATACAATGCTGGGAAATTGCTCCTGCAATCTGCTCTTCATGTACTGCTTCATGGAACTGATGTGCTGCTGGTGTTCCTCCAAATGGGTATAAGCCAATTCTAAGGCCTTGGTCATGCCAATGATGCCCGAAATATTTTCCGTGCCGCCACGCAATCCACGCTCCTGTCCTCCGCCTGTAATAACGGCGTTGAGCTTTAAACTCTTGTTGATGTATATAAAGCCGACTCCTTTTGGCCCGTGAAATTTGTGCGCCGCCGCATTCAACATCATCACCGGGGTTTGCTGCAAGTCAAATGCATAATGCCCCATGGTTTGTACGGTATCACTGTGGAAAATGGCATTGTACTTTTTACACATCTCCGCTACTTCTTGCAAGGGCAATAGATTGGCTATCTCATTGTTGCCATGCATCAACGTTACATAACTGTTGGCGTTGTTTTGCAACAAGGTTTCCAAGTGTTCCAAGCTGACACTGCCGTTGTCTGTTAAGTCAACAAAATGCAATTTGGCTTTTCCTTGTTGATCCAACAATTCCGCCGTTTTAACAATGGCACTGTGCTCTATGGGCGTTGTAATGATGTGCTGACATCCCAAGTCGCGAATAGCAGCATGCATAGCCAGATTATCCGCCTCTGTTCCTCCACTGGTGAAATAGATTTCTCCAGGTTGGCAGTTCAAATTTTTGGCAATGGTGCGGCGCGCTGTTTCAATGGCCGACTTGGTAACGCGTCCCAAATGGTGACTGGAAGAAGGATTGCCATAATGATCCATCAAGTAAGGTGTCATGGCTGCAAATACTTCTGGCGCCAATGGTGTGGTGGCCGCGTTGTCTAAATAAATACTTTTCATGCAATCGAAATGTCATTGATTTCTTTGATCCATTGATCGGCCATGGCATCTGCCATTTCTTGACTTCCTGCCTCGGTGTATATGCGAATGATGGGCTCCGTGTTGCTGCGGCGCAAATGCACCCAGTAGTCCGGAAAGTCAATTTTTAGTCCGTCAATGGTGTTGGTATTTTCATGGGCAAACTTTGTTGTCAAAGCAGCCAATATTTTATCTGATGGTTTGGTGGGATCCAAATCTACTTTCTTCTTGCCCATGTAATAGGCAGGGTAGGTTTGTTTCAAAGCAGATAGACGCACATTGACTTCAGCATAGTGGGACAAGAACAGTGCAATGCCAATCAATGCATCACGTCCGTAATGCAACTCAGGAACAATGATGCCACCATTTCCTTCTCCGCCAATCACGGCGTTGACCGCTTTCATTTTCTCAACAACATTCACCTCGCCAACAGCCGAAGCATGGTATTCGCCTCCGTGTTGAATGGTAACATCACGCAAGGCACGGGTAGAGCTGAGGTTAGAAACGGTATTTCCTTTTTTGTGTTTTAAGACATAATCAGCAATGGCCACCAAGGTGTATTCCTCGCCGAACAAAACACCATTTTCATCAATAAAAGCCAAGCGATCCACATCTGGATCAACCACGATCCCCATGTCTGCTCCTTCAGCTTGTATCACTTTGCAAGTTTCTACTAAGTGCTCTGCAAGCGGCTCTGGATTGTGGGCAAAGTGTCCGTTGGGTTCTGCATTCAAAACGATGATTTCCTCAACACCCATGGCGCGCAAGAGTTCTGGAATGAACAAGGATCCAGAGGAGTTGATGCCATCCACGACGACTTTGATTTTTTTAGCTGCAAGAGCTGGAACGTTGACCAATGGGTGCTGCAATATGGCATTGAGGTGGTACGACCAATCATTCTGTTTTTCAATCGAACCCAGTGCATCCACAGAAGCATAGTTCACTCCTTTTTCGGCCCAGTCCAATACCTGCTGTCCCAAGGCTGCTGAAATAAATTCGCCTTTGTTGTTGAGCAACTTCAATGCATTCCATTGCGCAGGATTGTGACTGGCTGTAAGGATAATGCCCGCATCTGCTTTGTAATGCGTAACAGCCATTTCAACAGTAGGCGTTGTGCTTAATCCCAAGTCAATGACTTTGGCACCCATGCCCACCAGCGTTTGCGCAGCCAAGGTGGCGATCATTTCACCAGATATGCGGGCATCACGACCGATCACGATGGTGATGTCTTTTTTGTTCAATTGTTCTTGATGCACTGCGCAAAAAGCAGATGCAAATTTGACCACGTCCAAAGGGGTCAAGTTGTCTCCGGGCATCCCACCAATGGTGCCACGAATTCCTGAAATAGATTTAATCAGTGTCATAAGTCAGCGGTAAAAATACGCAAACTTTCATGGAGAAAAGCGTTACCTTAGAGGCATGAAACCATTGTGGTCCATTGGTATTGCCCTAATCTTTTTATTGACGATGGCTTGCAAAGAAAAAAGCAAGTCTGTTTTCTTGCGCGATTGGGATCAGATTGTCGCCAAGGACACGCTCATCGTATTGATAGAAAACAGTGCATCCACTTATTTTGAATACCGTGATGAGAAAAAGGGTTTCGATTATGAGCTCATCAAAACCTTTTGTGAAGCCAATCATATCACGCCCGTTTTTAAAGTAATGGATGATGTGGATTCCATGTTTCAATACTTGAACGATGGTAGAGCGGATATCATTGCCTCCAACATCACACAGACAGCTGCTCGAGATTCGATTGTTTCATTCTGTAAACCGCTTTATACAACCAAACAGGTTTTGGTTCAGCGCTGGGCATCAACGGATTTAAAGGAGAAATATAATTGTTTGACGGATACATCCGTCTTGGATTCTTTGGCTATCAGCGTGCATGCCTATTCAACCTTTCACAGTCGATTAAAGGAGATGGAGAAACAGGCTGGCAAAACTTGGAACATATTGACGGCCCCAGGAAAATACTCAACGGATGATTTGGTGCGTTTGGTGGCGGAGGGTAAACTCGAAGCTACAGTCACCGATGCCAGCTTGGCCGGTATCTTAAGTGAGGATTATCCCAATATTCAGTATGATTTATCGATCACTGTTCCAGAACCTATTGCTTGGGTGGTGAGAAAAAATTCAGTTGTTTTAAAGGACAAAATTAATGAATGGTTATCCAAAGAAAGGGTGCAGTGGCTGATCAAAGATTTGCGCAAAGTCTATTTCAAATCCAATACTACCCATGTAGCGTTATTTCATTCTGATGTAACAATGCCCAAAATCAAAGGGAATCAAATTTCTGAATACGATGGGTATTTTAAAGACGCTGCTAAGTCCATAGAATGGGATTGGCGATTGATGGCAGCCCTTTGTTACCAAGAGTCCAATTTTGATCCGTCAGTAGTATCACGTCACGGTGCTTTTGGTTTGATGCAGCTGATGCCTGAAACCGCCTTGAAGTATGGCTGTGATAGCACTGATTCTGTGGCAGGAAATATCCAAGCAGGAGCTCTTTTGATTGAGCAATTGGACAAGTCGTTGCGCAAACGGGTGAAGAACAAGGAAGAACGAATCAAATTTGTCTTAGCGGCATATAATGCGGGTTTGGGGCATGTGTTGGATGCCATTGAAATTGCGCAATACAACAAAACGCCAGATTCACTTTGGTTCAATCATGTGGAGAATGACTTGTTGTTGAAAGCACAAAAAGAATATTATACTTTACCTGGTGTGAAAAGCGGTTATTGCAGATGCCATGAGACCTATCATTTTGTGCACCGTGTATTGAGTTTTTATGATCATTTTAAATCCAAAGTGAAATGAAGAAATTGATCTTAATTATTGTATCGAGCATAGTATTGTGCTCATGTAAGGACAAGGATAATCATTGGGAGTTGAACTTGAATGTCAAGGAAGATTTGGGGATGTCTAATTTGTCTGGTGTAGAGGTCAAATTGCAGGGTAAAAAATTATCATCAGGTGTATATAGCGATGTATGGACGGACATTACCTCTGCAGCTACAGACGGATCAGGCAATGCCAATTTGCATTTTGAAAGAGATAGCTATGCAGCCCTTCAGCTGGAGGTAATGCGCTCTCAATATTTCACAGAAATCGTAGCCTTGAATCCGGATGACTTTCAGGTGGGTGATGTATTGCAAAGGCAAACCATCATGACGCCAATGTCTTCCGTTTTGGTGTATTTAAAAACAACAGATGTTTCCGCGAGCATTGATTTGCAGGTGTTCTCCAGTCACCCCCAGTGCAATTGTGATGATATGGGCGTGTTTCATGTTGATGGATTGGAAGAGCTCAGCAAAACCTGTTTTGCGCCTGGAGGAGGACGGTATTTGAAATACCAGATCAACTCCAATGGTCCTTCTGGTCCTTTGCAATATTTTGATAGCTTGTACATTGAACCTTTTGTACAAAACACTTTGGATTATATTTACTAAAAGTATTTTTTTAAAATGAAGAAATTATTCTTGTCTGCTTGGCTCATTACTTTGGGGTTGACCCAAGCCTTTTTTGCACAACAATTACCAAACGGATTTACCGATTTGGAGTGGCAGATGGTAAAGAACGGGGAAGTAAACCCTGTTGTTTTGCCCAATGGCATTACAACACCTCCAGTGGGAAGTTATGTGCGCAGCGCTGCCGAATGGGAAGAGATACAGTGTTTAACCATCGCTTGGACTGGATATACCAACATTTTGAAAGCCATTGTTGCTGCAGCTAAATTGGAAACCCGCGTAATAATTCTTTCAGAAGATGTGCAAGCCACACAAGATTATTTGTTGTCTACCCAGGGTGGTACAGCTTTGACAGATTTGAATAACGTAACCATTTTGCAATGCAATTTCGATTCGATTTGGATGCGGGACTATGCGGGTAACACGGTTTATAAAAATGAAGTGGACAGTTTGGTCATGGTCGATTGGATCTACAACCGACCAACACGACCCAACGATGATGCTTCGCCAGAGTGCATCGCAACAGAATTGAATATCCCCTTGCACACCATGACGGTTGCGCCCAATGATTTGGTCAACACAGGTGGCAATTGGATGGTGGACGGATTGGGAACAGCTTTCGCCAGTGATTTGATTTTGGAAGAGAACATTGCAGGCAATCCGTATGGTGTTTCTGCAAAAACAGAATCGCAAATCGATGGCATTGTCGAAGATTATTTGGGCATCAATCGCTACATCAAAATGAACGCCCTTCCATACGATGGCATTCATCATATCGACATGCACATGAAATTATTGGATGAAGAAACTTTGTTGGTGGGTGAATATCCTGATGGCGTTTCAGATGGTCCGCAAATCAATGCCAACATTGAATACGTATTGAGCAATTACAATTCTGTTTGGGGAACACCCTATCACGTTGTTCGCATACCCATGCCGAGCTCTGCAACAGGCGGTTGGCCAAGCACGGGATCGTCTTATCGTACTTTTACCAATGCCGTTTTTGTGAACAAAACCATTATTCTTCCTACCTACCGCGAACAAGTGGATACAACAGCGTTGCGCATTTGGGAAGAGTCTATGCCTGGATACAACATTGTAGGGATTGATTGTGATAATAACACATCGAACATCATCAGTCAGAGTGGCGCCATTCATTGCATCACCCACAGCGTAGGTGTAGAAGATCCAATGTTGATTACGCATCAGTCTTTGCAGGACACTGACAACGATCAAGATCCTTACAACGTGACCGCTTATATCAATCACCGCTCTGGAATTGCCAGTGCCCAATTGTATTGGAGGTTGTTTGGAAATACAACGTATAATGTGGTGGATATGGTAAATATAGGCAATGGAAATTGGCAGGCTTCCATTCCTGCGCAGGCCATTGGATCAACGGTACAGTATTATGTACAAGGAGAATCTGTTTCAGGCAAAGTACAAGTGCGTCCCATCACCGCTCCTGCGGGATATTGGGATTTTAATGTCATCGGGGTAAACGCAATTGCGGACATCATGCCGGTGATAGAAACCAAATTGTTTCCCAATCCAGCATCTGCTATGACTTGTTTGCGATGGAATTCTCCATTTGTGAGTCATTATCAAGTGGATCTTTTGGACATGACAGGGAGAGCGGTTTCCAATCTTTTCAATGGCCCTGCGCCAATCGGTGAAAAGCAAGTTTTTTTCAATGCGGATGCAATTCCTGCAGGTATGTACATTGTTCAAATCAAGCATGCCTATGGCGTTCAAAGCCTTCAACTTTGTATACACTAATGAAGACAAGAAGAAATTTTTTGAAAGCGCTTCCAGCACTGGGAGCGCTTCCTTTTTTAAGTTTCAGCGGTGATCACCGCAAACCAAAATTCAGCGGTGAACGCTATAAGAAGGGATTGGTAATCAGCACTTGGAATTTTGGTTTAAAAGCCAATGAGGCTGCAGCAGAGAATTTTGCAAGAGGCGGTAAAGCCGTGGATATGGTGGAAGCTGCAGGAAGAAGAATGGAGGATGATTTGAGTGAATTGTCCATTGGTTTAGGAGGTTTTCCCGATCGAGAAGGCCACACGACGTTGGATGCTTGTATTATGGACCATGAGGGGAAGGCTGGATCGGTTTGTTTTTTAGAACAAATCAAACACCCAGTTTCTGTTGCGCGAGCCATCATGGAAAAAACACCTCATGTTGTCCTGGTGGGAGAAGGAGCCCAACAATTTGCTTTGAGCAATGGATTCGAAAGAGATACTTATAAAAATCCAGAAGCTGTAAAAGCTTGGAAAGAATGGTTGGTGAAGAGTGAATACAAGCCCATCATCAACATTGAGAACCATGATACCATTGGTATTTTGGCCATGGATGGACAAGGCGATTTGAGCGGAGCATGCACCACCAGTGGTTTGGCGTTTAAAATGCGCGGACGAGTGGGTGATTCGCCCATCATCGGTTCTGGATTGTATGTGGACAATGAAGTGGGTGCAGCTACTGCCACAGGTTTGGGAGAAACCATCCTGCGATCTTGTTCATCTTTTTTGATTGTTGAATTGATGCGACAAGGAATGCATCCTCAGGCCGCTTGTGAAGAAGCCATTAAAAGATTGGTGAAAATCAATGAACATATTTTGAAAGTTACTGATTACCAGGCTTGTTTTTTAGCTTGCAATATTCAAGGTGAAGTTGGCGCATACAGTGTGCACCCCGGTTTTACCTATGCCATTTGGAGAGAAGGAAAAGCCGAGGTAGCTCCTTCTAAAAGTTTATTGGGCTGAAAATTTGGCTTGAACTTCTTCTAAAACTGTAGCAGGACCACCATGATGCTCAAAGATCATGGCTGCAGGGAATTTTTCGTTTTTCCATTGGATCAAATCACTTTCATCTGAAGGGCTTACCGCACCAGTGAATACAATCATATCCAAAGTTTCTGATTGGTATTCTTCCAAGATTTGTTCAACAGCGGCATAGCCAACTACAGAGAATCCGCCTTTCTCCAAAATCGATTGAATATTATCCACCATGTATTGGTGCTTACCAAGAATCAATATTTTTTTGGTTGCCATTTCTTCCATACCCACAAATTTTTCGCGTTGCAAAAGTAAGCCTTGGAATCAATTTTTGGGTTTAATTTGTTCATGATTTCATTAACATGTTGAATTATTTACGAATAACCCGTCCTATTAATCTGATAATCATAGGTCTAACTGTTTTGATTCTTCAATGTTTGGTGAAAACACCGGGCAATTGGCTTTTTTTTGAAACTTTTTTAATGGTGCTCAAGGCCTTGGTTTTGGTTTTGATTGCAGCAGGTGGTTATGCCATCAATGATTATTTTGACCAACGAGCGGATGCCATCAATAAACCAAGAGAACAAATTGTGGGTGTTCATCTGACGGGTAAAAGGGCCATTTTGATTCACATTCTTTTGAGTTCATTGGCACTTGTCTCATCCTTTTTTCTAAGCCATGTTTACCACAATCACTTTTATTGGTTGATGTCTTTGATCCTAATTTTTGCTCTTTTGGTCTACACTCCTTTTTTTAAGCGCACCATGGTATTGGGGAATGTTCTTGTTGCAGCCATTGTGGCTTGTCTGCCTTGGTGGGCGTTGGTCGATATTGTCTCTGCTTCTCTCTACTACATGGTATGGGCCATGGTATTCTTTTCCTTCGTTTCCAATTGGATTCGTGAGGTGGTCAAAGATATTCAAGATGTTCAGGGAGATGCTGTCGGTCAGTACCGCAGCATTGCCTTGGTCAAAGGCATCGTTTCTGCTGCTCAGGTAGTCAAATGGGCTTGGTTGGGATTGTTGTTAAGCGTTGTCCTTTTTCATCTCTTCATTGTAGAACCCGAAAACAACCTCTCCTTCAATTTGATGGTTGTGCCGGGATTGTTGGGTTGGTTTCCCACTTGGATAGCGAAGGAACCTGCCGATTTTAAGCGCATTGCTCGGCTGATGAAATTGTGGATGGTCTTGGCTACAACTGGATTTATTCTACTTTTTGTATGATATCTGAGAGCATTTGAAAAACGAGGTGGGTAGGCAAACCCATGACGTTGTAATACGAGCCCTTCAATTCTTCTATGGCTACCAATCCCCAGAAGTCTTGCGCGCCATAGCTGCCCGCTTTGTCCATGGGGTGGTAGTGATCTACGTAGTAATCCATCCATTGCTCATCCATTTGCGCAAATTTGACCTTCGTGCTGTCCCATTTTGAGATGGTCTGATTTCCTTGCTGTACAGTCACTCCGGTAAAGACCGTATGCCATTGTCCATTGAGTTGAAGCAACATTTGTATTGCTTCTTCTCTGTTCATGGGTTTGTTGAGCGCAATATTGTTGTGCCAGACGATGGTGTCTGCAGTAATGATAATCGTTTCTGGGTCATATTGATTTTTCAATGCAGCTGCTTTCTTCTGCGACAAATAAACAGGAATCTCATGTTCTCTTAATTCAGAAGGGAAATCCTCGTTGATGTCCAATCCGATGGATTCAAAATTCAATCCCATGGATTGCAATAATTCTCTTCTTCGGGGAGATTGAGAGGCCAAAATGATTTTTAATTCCTGAAATTTATCAATGTTCATCTTGCTAAGGTATTGCGGTTAAGGACTACCTTTGCGCATGCATCAACAAATTTTGATTCTTGATTTTGGTTCCCAGGTGACCCAATTGATTGCGCGTCGATTGCGTGAATTGAATGTGTATTGTGAAATTCATCCATGGAATAAAATTCCGGAAATTTCTGCTCAAGTAAAAGGTGTGATTTTGTCTGGTAGTCCTTTTTCTGTTCATCAGGAAGGTGCCCCCATACCTGATTTAACAGCTATTTATCAAAATTTCCCTGTTCTTGGAATTTGTTATGGAGCACAACTAATGGCCATTCAAAATGATGGTTCAGTGGTTCGTTCTACACACCGCGAGTATGGCAGAGCTTTGCTGAATCACGTTGATGGAGGTAATGTATTGCTTCAAGGTGTTTCTTTGAATAGCCAAGTTTGGATGTCACATGGTGACACCATCCAATCAGCGGGTTCAGAAGCAGAAATCATATGCAGCACCGCGGATGTAAGTTTTGCGGGTTATCAAATAAAAGGCAAATCTCATTTTGGTGTCCAGTTTCATCCGGAGGTATATCACAGCACTGAGGGAATGCAATTGCTAAGAAACTTTGTGATGAATGTTTGTGGCTGCACAGGTGATTGGACTCCAGCGGTGTTTGTAGATGAGACCATTGTTGAATTAAAAAACAAATTGGGTGATGATCATGTTGTTTTGGGATTGAGTGGAGGAGTGGATTCTACTGTGGCCGCTGTGATTTTGCACAAGGCCATCGGAGATCGTTTGCACTGCATTTTTGTAGACAATGGACTATTACGAAAAGATGAGTTTGATCAAGTGTTGGCGGATTATGAGCACATGGGGCTAAACATCAAAGGTGTAAGGGCTGCTGATCAATTTTACGCAGCTTTGAAAGGATTGGATGATCCAGAGGCTAAGCGCAAAGCAATAGGAAAGACTTTCATTGATGTGTTTGATGAAGAATCAAAGAAAATAGAGAATGCCCAATGGTTGGGGCAAGGTACCATTTATCCGGATGTCATAGAAAGCGTTAGCGCATCAGGTGGTCCATCTCAGACCATCAAGAGTCACCACAACGTTGGGGGTTTGCCAGATTATATGAAATTGAAAGTGGTTGAGCCTTTGCGTTCATTGTTTAAAGACGAGGTGAGACGTGTAGGGGCGAGCTTGGGAATTTCATCTCATTTGTTAGCCCGTCACCCTTTCCCTGGTCCTGGCTTGGGCATCAGAATTTTGGGTGACATTACTCCTGAAAAAGTGAATTTGCTGCAACAGGCGGATGCTATTTTCACCAACGCGCTCAAAGCGGAAGGTTGGTATGACAAGGTTTGGCAAGCTGGAGTGATTTTACTTCCAGTGAAAAGTGTCGGCGTGATGGGGGATGAGAGAACTTATGAGCAAGCAGTAGCACTCCGAGCGGTATCCAGTACAGATGGTATGACAGCCGATTGGGTGGATCTTCCTTATTCTTTATTGGCCAAAGTG
>CAMCTV010000017.1 GCA_945878635.1 Chryseobacterium gleum
ATGAAGATGATGGGATTGATTCAGGTCATGTTTCAATGTGCGATTCCCGTTCCCGTAAAACAAGGTTCTGTACTCGGTATTTTTCACGCATTTCTTACCGATATCGGTGACCACCAAAGCATAGAGAACCAACTTTCTACCTACAGCTATCGATTAAAGAGAATGCGTCAATTCTTAGAATTGGCCAACAGAAGAACCCTCGTATTGCTGGATGAATTTGGCACCGGTTCAGATCCAGATTTGGGCGGAGCCCTGGCTGAGGTCTTCTTTGAAGAGTTGTACCATAAGAAAACATTGGGTGTCATTACTACGCATTACGCCAACATCAAGTTGCGGGCGGAGAGCCTTCCGCAAGCCATCAATGGCCACATGGAATTTGATGCGCAGCTATTGCAACCCAAATACCGACTCATCATGGGTAAAGCGGGATCTTCATTCACTTTTGAAGTAGCTGAATCCAATGGCATACAAACCGAGTTGTTGGATAGGGCGAGAAAAAAAATTGATTCTCAAAAATTGAAATGGGATCAACTGCTGCTTGATTTAGAGCGAGAGAAACAAGCCCTAACGCAACAATTGATCAACTCTGAAAAGCAACAAAAAATAGCTGATCAAAAAATTGAACAATACGACAAAAAAAGCAATGAGCTACAAGCGCTAACCCAGAAGAAAACTCATCTATGGGACAAAGAGCAAATTGATATTCAGTTGGCAAAAAAGATGAAACAATTCATCACCGGAGTAAAATCAAAAGGCAAAAATCAAGAGCTCTGGGATGAGATGAAAAAGTTCATATTAATGGAGCATGCTAAATTGGAAAGTCAACGAAAAAAGGACCAAATCAAACAGCAAAAAAATCAAATCAAAGAGGAAGAGGAATCTACTTTGGTTCCATTGACCATTGCCGATTTGGTTAAGATCAAACAAACCAAACAAGTGGGCATCGTTACCAAAATAGAAGACAAAGGGGTTACCGTTATCATTGGCAATTTCAAAACTTTGATATCACGAGATAAACTCGTAAAAATCTAACAGCATTCAAGTCCCATTTCGCTGCCCAGTTTCAACATGTATTGAAAAGCCTGATCATCGTTGTTCTCTATCACCCCATCTAAAATAGCATCCTTAATCGCATTCTTGATTACCCCAACCTTGGCGCAAGGATTCAGTCCAAAAGTCTTCATGATGAGCTCTCCTGAAACAGGAGGTTGAAAATTCCTCACTCTGTCCTTCTCTTCCAAGGCCACTAATTTTTCAATGACATGCTCGTAGTTCTTGAGATACTTCTTGACCTTCAATTCATTCTTTGAAGTAATGTCTGCTTTGCACAAAACCATGAGTGCATCTATATCATCACCTGCATCAAAAAGCAATCGACGCAATGCAGAATCAGAAACCTCGCTTTTGGTTAAGGCGATGGGACGCAAATGCAATTGAACCAACTTTTGAACAAATTTCATGGTTGTATCCAAAGGCAACTTCAATCGTTCAAAAATCTTTGGAGTCATTCGAGCTCCCAAATCTTCATGTCCATGAAAAGTCCATCCAATACCGGCTTCAAATCTTTTTGTTGGAGGCTTAGCGATATCATGCAAGATGGCACTCCAACGAAGCCATAGATCATTGGAACTCTCGGCCACATTGTCCAAAACCTCTAAAGTGTGGTAAAAATTATCCTTGTGTGCAAATCCATCTCGCTTGGAAACCCCTTGCAGTTTAACCATCTCTGGAAAAAACTGATGCAACAATTGGGTATCAAACAACAACTTGAAACCAATGCTGGGCTTTTTAGAAAGGATGATTTTATTGAGTTCAGTGGTGATGCGCTCTTGACTGATGATGCCCAAACGATCCGCGTTTCTGGTTATTGCTGCCAGGCAATCCGGCACTATTTCAAATTCCAATTGAGCTGCAAATCGCACTGCGCGCATCATGCGCAAGGGATCGTCGCTAAAAGTAACCTCAGGGTCTGTTGGCGTTTGAATCAACTTTTTTTCAAGATCAATGAGGCCGTCAAATGGATCGATTAAATCCCCAAAACGATCTGGATGCAAATCAATGGCCATAGCATTGATGGTAAAATCCCTGCGCAATTGATCATCGCGCAGAGTTCCAGGAACTACCTCCGGGTTGCGAGATTCGGGGCGATAACTCTCCTTGCGGGCACCCACAAATTCAACATCGTTTCCGCGATAATGAAAAGCTGCAGTTCCATAATTCTTATAATAAGTAACCTTCCTTACCTGCAATACATTGGCGCAGGCTTCAGCCAAGGCCAATCCGTTGCCGATGGTTACAAAATCAAAATCCTTATTGCTTCTTCCCAATAAAATATCTCGCACCATCCCACCAACAGCATACGTCTCCAATCCCATGGAATGGGAAACCTCGCTGATGACATGAAACAATCGCTTGTCTATTTTATGACGCAGATTCACGGGTGCGAAAATACTCAATTCAAAGAGAAATCAATCAAGAACGACATGCGCGATTCAAACGATCGTTCATGGCCCTTCCCAAGCCTAGTTCAGGCAGTCTCTTCACTTCAATACGATCGATATCCTGCTCATCCAACCAACGCATCCCTTGGAACAAGCGCGCGGCAGCTTCTGTCAAATCACCTTTTGAAGACAATTCAAATACGATGTCCCCACGCAAGTTCCCTTCAAAACTGAGGTATCCTGTTCGTGCATCATTGTCTACCATTGAGGTATCACCATGCCAAAACATGGGTTTTCTGGGAGCGTAATGACTCTCCAACATTCCTGGAGCACTGGGTTTGCTGCTGCTGATTTGAATCTCTACTTTTTCATTGAGACATTCCTCAATCTGCTCAACGGTTATTCCGCCCAACCGAAGAATCGTAACTGGAAAAGTACCAACGTCTACTATTGTTGACTCAACACCTACTCCACAAGGACCACCATCCAAAATCATTGGAACCACATGACCCAAATGAGATTCGACATGCGCTGCCTCAGTAGGACTGACGTATCCAAAGGGATTGGCGCTGGGCGCCGCCAATGGAAATGACAAACTTTTCAGCAACTTTAAAGTCATCGGGTGATTGGGCATCCTGATGGCTACTTTCTCCAATCCTGAGGTGACAATATCTGGAATCAAAGTTGACTTATTGAACAACAAGGTCAAAGGACCCGGCCAAAATTCAGCCATCAATCTCTTTGCTTTTTCAGAAACCGATATTGTGAACTGATGTAATTGAGAGACATCCCCAATGTGCACAATCAGTGGATCGAAAAAAGGTCGATTCTTGGCTTCAAAAATTTTTGACACCGCCAAAGGATCTAGCGCATTTCCCGCCAGACCATAGACCGTCTCAGTGGGAATAGCAACCAAGTCACCCGATGACAAAATTTGTCCAGCCCGCTCAATATCTTGGGAAATCAACGACATAGGGGCAAAGATAAGTTCAATTCTATTGCACCAGCCAAGCCAAGCGATGTGCTTCTATACCAGAACGAACCACTACCCAATACAAGCCGGCAAATTCTGGTGACGGCAAATCAACCCGTCTCATTTGATCCAAGCTTTCTGTTTTGGCTAGCAACTGACCTGCAGCATTAAAGATTTGAACAGCATCAATATCCTGCGAACTTCTCAACTGTGCAATGCCACCTTGCAATAAAGGATTGGGATACAGTTGAACAATATTCACACCATCTGTCAGTTTTTGTTCTTCATTATTTGACCACGGCACCATGCCCGCAGCCCCCAAGGTTTTGAAACATGAGGGAACGGCTGTCCATCCTGAATAGGTCACAGCATCATTGTGCAAAGAACGTATGCGCACATCATACCGCTGCCCATTGGCAATACCCGGAATGCTGCTCGCTGATAGAATCCTTGATCCACCTAATGATCCAGAAACATTGATTGGCAAGCCCGGTGAAGGATAAGCCATGGTAAATTCCCATTGATATTGGGAAGTTCCACACACCGATCGATCTGTTGCCAAAGAAGACAACGTTGTTTTGAAATTGGGGCAAGCATCTGTACTTCGTAAATTAATAGACGCTTCTGGGTTTAAGGTAAAACTGCATGTCGAAGTTGACACCGCGGTAAGAAAATTCATATTGCCAGCTGCGTCCAACAACTCGTAATGTACGTCTGCGGATACGTAAATGGTTTGTGGACTTGCAGAAATATTGGACGGCACAAATTTGGATAACTGACAAACAGTGTACATGATTGTTGTGGGAGGAATCGTGTAAGACTGTAAAGGGCCGCCTGAAATTATGCTGCTCGACCAACGATGTAAAATGGCCTGCTTTGCATTTTGCCTATACCGGCATTTGAAATTGTTACAGACATTGCTGAAGGTATTGGTTCCTCCAGTGTATGCTGCAATATCGCAAGTGCTGGGCAACAAGGTATTGAACTTAACATTGATGTTACCCGGAGTTCCATTTACCGTTGCAATCACCACGTAATAAGTGTTACCTTCTACCAATTGGTCTGTCAAAAGAATTTCATTTCCTTGATCAGTTGCGCCTATGGAACTAAGATTCACATCATCCTCCAATGCGATGGGAATCAGAGGTGATGAATAAGACAATCCTGGATCATCATAAATGTCGATGGCATTGTCATCCGCAGTTGAGGCGCCTGTTAGGGCAATCCGAACGGCATTGGACTGGGCGACAAACTTGAACCATTTCTCAGGATACGCACCGGCATGCTCCGGTGAATCTCCTTGCAGAGCCATGTTTACATTTTGAGAGTAATTCCCTCCCGTCAAACCAAACTGAGGCAATGAGGTAATTTCGACCGCACTGAGCAACGCCGAGCCAATGGCGCAACCTTCATCGGTTAGAGCATCACAGTCATCATCAATAGAATTGCAAGATTCTGAGGCTCCAGGATTAACAGCTAAAGCAGCATCATTGCAATCCGTATTGTTGGTGACGTAACCGACTCCAGGATTAGCGCAAAGATTGCTTGCCGTTCCTGCTCCATACCCATCTCCATCATTGTCTGCATAGTAATTCACGAAAGTCAATCCATCATCTACAACACCATCGCAGTCATCGTCAAAGCCATTGCAAGTCTCTGCTGAAATGGAGTTCAATGACGCATTGCTGTCATCGCAATCCGTATTGTTGGTGACGTAACCAGCTCCGGGATTAATGCAAAGATTGCTGGCCGTTCCTGCTCCATACCCATCTCCATCATTGTCTGCATAGTAATTCACGAAAGTCAATCCATCATCTACAACACCATCGCAGTCGTCATCGAAGCCATTGCAAGTCTCCGCTGAAATTGAGTTCAACAACGCATTGCCATCATTGCAATCCGTATTATTGGTAACGTAACCGGCACCAGGATTAGCGCAAAGGTTGCTCGCCACACCAGCTCCATAGCCATCGCCATCATTGTCTGCATAGTAATTCACGAAAGTCAAGCCATCATCCACAACACCATCGCAGTCATCATCAAAGCCATTACAAGTCTCTGCTGAAATGGAGTTCAATGATGCATTGCTGTCATCGCAATCCGTATTGTTGGTGACGTAACCAACTCCGGGATTAACGCAAAGATTGCTGGCCGTTCCTGCTCCAAAACCATCACCATCATTGTCTGCATAGTAATTCACGACAGTCAATCCATCATCTACAACACCATCGCAATCGTCATCAAAGCCATTGCAAGTCTCTGCTGAAATGGAGTTCAGCGATGCATTGCTGTCATTACAATCCGTATTGTTGGTAACGTATCCGGCTCCAGGATTGGTGCAAAGATTGCTTGCCGCACCTGCACCAAAACCATCACCATCACTGTCTGTATAGTAATTCACGAAAGTCAATCCATCATCCAAAACACCATCGCAGTCATCATCGATGCCATTGCAGGTCTCCGTTGCCCCAGGATAAACATTCATTGCGTTATCGTTGCAATCCGTGCCGTTCAGCACATATCCTGGAATGGTATCACAGCTCAGCGTATCCACCAAAGGATTACCAAAACCATCTCCGTCAGCATCTGCGTATTGATGAATGAGGGGAAGAACCACAATGGTCACTGGCAAGCTGGGCTTTTCGCAATCCTCGGTTATGAATTTCACGGTGTATGTGCCTGAGACAGTTGGTGTGAAGCTGCTGCTAGTTCCCACAACTGTAGTACCTAGGCACCACTCATAAGTCCCCACACAACCTGCTGGAACCGATGCTACCAAGGGCAAAACATCATTGATACATACTGTATCTCCACCCGCGTAATTGATGATGGGTGTTGGACAAAGGGTTTTGATGGTGTATTCTTCTCTTTCATCCCAACCTGTTGGTAAGCGCTGCAGCCCACTTCTAAACTTGACGGGGATGTCTTTTACCCTATCACAGGGTATGAAAACATCAGTGGAGTATACAATCTCATTGCTCGTTCCACCAATCAAATTCACAATGGAAGCTCCTGAAGCTCCAGATGGTAACTGATAACTGCCATTGGTGTTAGCCAATGTAAAAATCAAAAGACTATCGAAACGTTGATCCGCATCCCAATCAAAATTTATATATGCCCTATGATTGAGCATGGGTTTCATTGCCTTATTCATGGTCAACTCCAAGCGCATCATATCACCAGGCTCAAATTCAGGTATATTATTTTGCAATGCGTTGGCGTAAATTACTGGAGAAACATCAGTAGGCACATTACCTACCTCAATGTTCTGAAAGGGCAAACTCAGTTGACTTCGTGAAATCAACGAATTGGATGGAAATGATTCACTCTCCAACATATCGACATAAACAGACATTTCTGGCGTTTTTTTCCCAATCTTCATGCGAGAAATAACAGATCCTGCTTCCCCAGGAATGGATGCAGGGCTTGTAGAAACATCATTTGAAATTTGGAAGGAATAGGAAGCAATGGCAATATTCGTATTGATCTGTGCTGAACATTTTAATACAAAGTCTGTAACTGTGAGAGGAAGGCCTGATAATACCGTTGTTGTAAGTTCCAAGTAACTATTGGAGGTGGTTACATCAAAAAGACTGGTTACCAGATTACTAGCTGCATAGATTCGCCATTGGTATTGATTATTTGAACTGAGAACTTGAGATTGGGTCAATTTCCAATTGTCCAAGTAAAAGCAAACATTTTGTCTCACCGTAAAAGATGAGGCTCCTGAACAGTTTTGGATCGAAACAGCAGAAGGAGCTGGGGCAGAAGCTGGAGGCACTGCATTGATCTTGATAATAGGCTTATAATTCAACAAATACCGCATGTTGTTGTTATCCCACATTGCCATATTCTGTTGATCATAATATCCTTTCATTGAAAAGAAATAATCCGCCGATGAACTATCTCTTAATATCTCCAATCCCCCGCCCTGGTATATAAAAACACCTGGAGGCAATGTTAGTTTTACAGTTGATTGCGTCGGATCAAAGGAACCTGTGCACAAAATGGGATTATCGCCTGCATTCCATGTCTCTTCCCAATTCTTTGGATACTGCAATTGACACAAAGGATTGACATCGAAAGCATTACGGATTTTTAATTGCACCTGAAAAGGAGCGCTTGCGGGCATTGGAGAATTCAATTCAAATGTGATTGAATTTACAGCTGATCCTGCATACAAGTTGGAAGGCATTTCGCAGGCACTGTAGTGAACTCCCCAACCTGGAAGGTAACCACCATTTATTTTCGGGGAAACAATTCCCGGAACTGCTATACCGGGCAAAGCTGGTCGATTAAAAGGCTGCGCATAAAATTTTGTATTACCACAAAACAATGCGGAAATCAAAAAACAAAAACCCAAAACTATTCGATTCATTTTCAGAGAATTTGTATAAAATTACTCAAAATTCTTTTACTTTCCAACTCTAGCACACTTGAATTAAATTCGCGGCATGATTTCTCAACTCAACCGCAAGCAACTTTGGATTTTTATTGGAATTGTTTTCATTTACGTCATAGACTTTGCAGTAAGCCCAGGATTCAACGGCGGAGCGGATAGCATAACCCATTATCAGATTTCCAAATTCTCTTGGGACCACCATTACTTGTTGATGGATCAATGGGGCAAACCTCTCTTCACCATTCTTTTCTCCCCTTTTGCGCAATTGGGTTTTAAGGCAGTCAATGTGGTCAACATATTGCTCATCTTCTGGGGTGCTTATCTTGCTGTGAAAATTGCAGAAAACATCCATATAAAACGACCTTTGTGGGTGGGATACATTGTGCTCTTGACCCCCATCGTCCTCGGCAACGCCATTTCGGGATTGACAGAACCCATCTGCTCACTGTTCTTAATTGCCTTTATTTTCTATGCCACCAAAGAACGTTGGTATCTCGCAGCCTTCTTGCTGGGCTTCATGCCCTTTGCACGCAGCGAAGGATTTGTGATGGTGGCCTTGGCTCTGATTTTTTTCTCCTTGACCAAGAGATGGAAAGCGATTCCTTTCTTACTCATTGGCACCATTATCTTCAATTCACTCGGTTTCTGGGTGACTGGAAAAGCCTTGTGGATTTTTGACAACAACCCCTACATCAACACAGGCATCAAGGTATACGGCAGCGGCAGTTTCTTTCACTTCTTTATCATGGCTGTTCCTGTGTTTGGTTTGCCCTTTCTTTTGTTGTTCTATTACACAACTACCCAATTGCACAAATTGAAAGATACTTTCTCCTTGTCCAAATGGAGCAATAATGATCAGATTGAATTTTGGCTCATCCTCGCTTCCTTCTGGGGGTATTTCTTAGCACATACCGTCCTGTGGTGGCAAGGGATGTGGGCCTCCCTGGGTTTGGTTCGTGTATTGTTCGTTGTGGCAGTGCCCATGGCCATCGTCACAGTGCGTGCTTGGGAATATTTAGAGGAGCGTCATGCATTTTGGTCCATTAAAAGAAATCAAATAATCTTTCTTTCCCTCGTAGCCATTGCTCCTTTTGTTATTCGTTTATTTCCTTTTCAAGAGATTCAAGTCTTCCCCAAATTGGGAACCGAAGAAAAAGTGAACCGCAAATTGTTTGATGAATTGGAGACCCGTTATGGCATGTCGACCAAAAAAACTTTCACCGCCCACCCTTACATCAACTTATTGTTGGACATCGATCCTTTTGACACCATCACCAACGACCGTTTGCACAATTGGCACAAAGCGAAGAAAGGAGACCTGATTGTATGGGATGGACACTTTGGGCCCAATGAGGAGCAAGTATTCAAAGAAGACATTGAAAAAAATTCCACATTCCAATTTGCATTTGTGGTAAAACCGGACAAGCCTTTTATCACCCTTAACCATTTTTGGTATGAGATTAGGGTGTACGAAAAACAATAAAAAAAGCCTTCCAAATTTGGAAGGCTTTTTTCTGTGGTACCAGTTGGAATCGAACCAACGACACAAGGATTTTCAGTCCTTTGCTCTACCGACTGAGCTATGGTACCCAAGCGGGGTGCAAATATAAAAACTTTCTTTAAAAAAACAAACAATTATATTTTTATGCCCAAGACACAAACGTCGTCCACTTGTTCTGTGTTTCCTCTCCATTGTTGAAAAGCCCATTCCAAATTCATTTTTTGCAAATTACCTGGCTGTTGCGCCATTTCAGATACTTTTTGCTTGAACGTTTTGGTCATCCATTTTTTACCTTGAGGTCCGCCAAATTGATCAGCCATACCATCGGAAGTCAATACAATCCAACCCGATTTATTCCGGATGGATACACTTTCATAAGCCATCATGTTTTGTTGCAAACCAATGTGTTGCTTTTGCCCCTTTACCTCATGCAACTCCCCATCCTCTGCCACCACCCAACAAGGACGATTAGCCCCCGAAAAAGTGATTTGACCCGATTGTTTTTCAAGACAACAAAGCGCAATGTCCATTCCGTCTTTTACCTCTCGCTGACTTTCTTGAAAAGTAGCCACAACCAATTCTCTTGTCTTGGTCAAAATTTGACCCGGATCAAATAGATTGTATTCTTTTACAACACGATTCAAAGCGTTGGAGCACACCACACTGACCATGGCCCCCGGAACACCGTGACCTGTGCAATCCGCCACAGCCCAAAGACGGTATTGATCATTCTCATAGAACCAATAGAAATCACCAGCAACGATGTCCTTGGGCAGATAAATCAAAAAATGATCGGAAAAGTTCTTTTCAAACAACTGCGGCGATGGAAGGATGGCGGATTGCAATTGTTGGGCATACTGAATGCTATCCACCATGTTCTTATTGCGTTCCTCCACCAATTCTTTTTGCTGTTCAGCCAAACCTTGGGCCTTCTTGCGCAAACGATAGGCGCGGAGCAACAGCAGAGCAATGATCAAAAGCACTGCTGCGCCAGCTATGGCAAAATAAACACTTCTATTCGCCGAAGCTTCTTTCTCTTGGTATTCTTGCTTCAACAACAAATCCTTGGCTTCCTCCTCTTTGATTTGGGTCTGCGCCCATTGGACATCTTCCGCAGCTAATAGGGCTTTATTTAAATCTCCTTTCTGTTTATACTTGGGTTGCATAAAGGAAGCAACTTTTAATAAAGTCTTTGCCACTTTTAATGTGCGCACATAAAAAAAAGCGCTGTCTCCCAATTCAAAAGCTGATGCAAAATTCCCCATTTTCTCGAAAACTAACGCTTGGCCAAATACGGCAGAAACAAGTCCTATTTGACTTTTTACACTTTTAAATATTTTCGCTGAGTTCTTGAACAACTCAATTGATCTATTCAATTCTCCTTTCTCCAACATAAGATCTCCAAGCTTTCTTAAAACGATAGCTTCTCCCTTTTTGTCCTTACTTTTTTTACGAATGGCAAGGCTTTCATTAAAATCTTTCTCTGCTAAAACAAATTCCTTGGTATCAAAATACAATTGCCCTCTATTATTTAAAATAACTGAAACAGCCTGTGGATTATCTCCCTTCAAAACCATTATTAAACTTTTATTGTAAAAGTCAAGCGCATTTACGAAATCTCTAAGTTCATGATAAATACTCCCCAAATTCATTGTCACCTCGGCAATATCATCCTGGTCTCCCAATTTTTCGCGAAGCTCCAGAGATTTATTCAGACTTATGACAGCTTGTTCACTCTCCCCTATTCGTTTGTAATATGTCCCCAAATCACTCAACACATTGCCATACACCTTTAAAAATCGCTTATTGTCTTCTAATTCACCCTCCATTCCCTCTAATTCTTTCTTGGCTTCTTCAGCAATTTCAAGGGCTTTGATTACTTCTCCCTTGTCGTAATAAACCCAAGCCTGAAAAACCTCAGCATACAAAACACCCAACTCGTCATCTATTTCATCATAAAAGTTTTTGGATTTATCCAGCAGCGCTTTGGCATTGTCAAAATTGGAGCGCCTATCCTCAGCGATGCTCAAATCATAAGAGGCTTCTGCTGCAAAGCGCATGTAATCCTCACGTGGGTGATCACCCAACTGCTTCATCACCCATTGGGCATACTTGGTGAGGGAATCTGGCTGATTCAATTTGTATGCTTTAGCAATCTCCAAAGCCAATCGCAAACCTGATGTATCCCGCTTTTGCTGCTGCCATTGGCGCTTTAGATCCGTCAAAGCATCACCATCCTGGGCTAAAACAGCACATGTGAAAAGGGAAAAGACCAGAACCAATACTCTGAGGCGCATAGTCAAAAATACATTTTAAACCAGCTTAAGCCACTGAAATCAGCACAAAATGAAATTTGTTTAATATTTTAACATTTTAATTAAACAAAAATGAAAATTACAACTACATTTGTTGAAGAAATAAAACAAAAGATTAAACAATGAGCACGTTAGAATTCAATCATTTGGTAGCCAGCAACAGCACTCAATTGAGAGGCTTTGCTTTCAACTACACCAAAAACTGGGATGATGCGGAGGATTTGATTCAAGATACACTTTACAAAGCACTGCGCTACAAAGATTACTTTCAAGAAGGTACCAACTTTAAAGGTTGGTTGTTTACAATCATGCGCAACATTTTCATCAATGGTTACAAGCGTAAAAAATTGCAACAAAATTTATTGGAAGAATCCGCACACAATGTGATGATCAATGGAAGCAAGCTCAAAGAAGATACCATTTCGTCCACATTAAACCACCAAGAAATTCTGAAGGCAGTGAACACCCTCAGTGATGATTACCGCAAACCTTTTCAAATGTTTGTAGATGGATTTCACTACGACGAGATTGCTGAAGAAATGGGTATCCCCATGGGAACTGTAAAAAGCCGTATTTTTCACGCCCGTCAGAAATTATCCAAACTTTTGGTTGACTTTCAATAGAACTATACGTGTGGGGTTGATTGTTTGCCACGGATTTTGTACGTTTGTGCAACCTATATAATGATTGTAAGGTCATTACTGCTGAAGAACCCTACCTATGAAGCATCTTTTTAGTATATTTTCTCTTGGAATTCTCTCCATTACCGGATTTAGTCAAGTCATGACAATATCCACTTCCAACAACATCACGCCAGCTTCACTCAACAATTATGTCAACAACATCTTAATCAGCAGCGGAATTACTTCTGACTACATTTCCTATTCTGGCAAACCAGAACAAATTGGCTACTTATCTGCTGGTGGTGCTCAAGCAGGATTGCCCTTCGAAAGTGGTATCGTTTTGTCCTCAGGTTCCGGCGATGGCTTGAACAATATTACTGGTGGTGTTAATGGACCTTGGATTTTGGGCGGTGTATCTAGCCCTGTTTGGCCAGGAACCTTCAGTCCAGCTACTCAAATATGTTACTCAACACCTTGCACTCCTTCAGGCGCAGAGGCGACTACTAGCAATTTGCTGGCCACTCAAGCGCAGGATGTTGATGACCAGCTTTTGGCATTAGGGCTATACACTGGCCCTACATTTATGCCTGCAAACGTTTCCATCAATGACATGGTCATTTTGGAATTTGACTTTATACCCTCTGGGCCTTTGATGTCTTTCGAGTACATTTTTGGATCAAACGAATACACCGGTTACGAATACACACAATTCAATGACATATTTGGCTTCTTTGTTTCTGGACCAAACGTGGATCCCACATTACCCAACTACGATAATCTAAACATAGCCAGTGTGCCAGGCTACGACCCTCCCCTTCCCATTACCATCTCTACCATCAACAATGATGCACCTGCCATCAATAGTCAATACTATGTTAACAACAACCCGGCGGTAAATCCCATAAACGCCAGGGGATTCACGGATGTTTTAACTGCGTCCCTTGATGTAATACCATGTTTGACATATCACATCGTATTGGCTGTTGCCGATTGCGGAGATTCTGGTTTTGACACTTTCGTTATTTTAAAAGAAAATTCCTTGTTGAGTATTCCAGATGTTACAGTAGACTTAAACATCAACGGTTCATCTGTAACCAATAACATGATTTTTGAAATGTGCGGTCAACCCGTTTTGCATGTAGAATATGATCCAACTGTTACGCCAACGGCAAACGCTGATATTGTATGGGGAGGTACTCCTATCGCTTTTGACGGATCTAATCCCAACAACTATGACTATGCCGGGTTAGATGCCAACGGCAATCCTATTCCATTACCGAATGCCCTCAACTTGACTCCAACTAACCCATCAATGGACATCATCATCAGTGCGATAAATGATAACATGGTAGAAGGACTTGAAACCATTCAACTTCAAATCTTAACACCAGTGGCAGGATGTGCAGGGTTATATAATTCACAAGGCCAGGATATCATCATCAACGACCTCCCTCCTTTGGACTTGGCTTTTGATTCCCTAGCCATCATGCACACCATCGATTTCGACACCTTGTACTTGGCTTGCAACAATCAAACACCTCTTCCTTACGACTTAACTGGAGGTGATGCCAACTACACCTACTCTTGGCAAGATGAATCGGGTGAAATCACCACCAATAGCACCCTGGTTTATGATGGAGCTGTTTTGGGTGAAGGTAGCATTTCGCTTACTGTAGCTGATGGATGCAACCAAGTGACTACTGATGAACTTCAAGTTGAATTTCCAAAATTGCAATTCTCTTTAGGCAATGATTTTGTCGGCAATTGCCAAGATCCGCACACCGTCACTCCTAACGTTTCATCAGGAACACCCAATATCAACTACCAGTGGTATGCGAATGGTGTTTTGTTGTTCTCCAATAATCAACCCAACAACACCGCAATCAATGAGACGTTGACGTTTAATGATACTACTTATGTAACCGTAAACGGCATCGATCTTTGTGCACAGTCATTTTCTGACACCATGATTTTCTTTATCCCTGATGCTCCTTTGGATATTGTCAATATTCCTGACACTTCTGTTTGTTTATACGGCAATGCCGCATTCACCGCTGAAGTCAACGGCGGAGGCGGAGGGTATGTCATTGAGTGGCCTCAATTAAACGTCAGCGGGGCAAGTGCCACCGTTTACAATGTTCTTGGGGATGTGACCCAAATCGTTCAGGCCGAAGATGTATGTGGTTCTGTAGCCTATGATACTGTTTTGATACATATGGCTCCGGTTTCTGCCAATTTTGAAGCAACGATGTTGGATGAGAACATTTATGAATTCGTAAGTATCCCATGTGAGGGATGCACATACACATGGGACATGGGGGATGATTTCACATCAGAAGATACCGCTCTTATTCATGAATTTGATGGTTTGGACGCTTACACCGTACACCTTAATGTTGTGAACAATATTGGTTGTACTGATGATCAAGAATTTACGGTAACAGCCCCCGCCTATTTCTACATTCCATCTGGATTTACTCCCAATGGAGACGGAATCAACGACGCATTTGGATTGGTCATTGAAAATGTAGACATTTATGAACTAACGGTTTTCAATCGGTGGGGAGAAATTGTACATTATAGCAACGACCCTCTTCAAACCTGGATTGGAGATGTTAATCAGTCTGGAACCTATTACGCTCCCAACGGAGTGTACTCATATCATTTAAAGATCAAAGGAAAAAACAAGGACGCCCAGACCATTCATGGCAATATCACCATCTTGCGTTAATCCCCGATTTCCTTCTCCGCCAAAAGATTAGAGATCATTGCAACAATTTGCTTCGGGTGCCCCTCAGGCATTAGCTTAAATTGTTCGTGTAAAAAAGTTTGAGATTCTATCAATTGCTCCTCAGACAAAGGGCCGTCCATGACTTCCATGATCGAATAGCATTCCAATACCGTCTCCATACCGCCATTGATTCCAATCTGGATCAATTCTTTCACATGTTCTTTTGGATTGCCTCCGCAATTCCACATAAAAGCCATGATTTGGCCATAATGGGCCTTCCATTCTGAATTGCGCAAAGCCTTCATCAACTCCTCCTCAAAACCAGCAACCTTTAAGGTATTTAAAATGTCACGCAATTCATTTTTTAAATCGCCCTCCTTGGAGTGAATGAATACAGTAATCAATGGAGTAATAAAATGCACCTGCGGATGCTCTTGCAAGGCAGCTATGGCCTTTCTGACTTTGTCATCATCCTTTGAAAACAAATCATCCATGACTTTATTTTCCCATTCTTTATTCACTTTGGCCATCGCAATCTTTTTTGCGAAAATAATTGCATTTGCCCTAGAAATCTCCTAATATTGTATCAAACAAAAAAAATCCAAGTGAAAAATTTCATCACCTTAGTGCTCGCCTTAATCACCTTCAACGCTTTTGCACAAAGCAGTAATCCCATTCAAATCACCATCAATGGGCAAACCGATCGTGGCGCGTTATGGCAGATTCATGAAGATCTCAAAGGACAAGGTTTAAATTTCATTTACACGCCTGAGTTTGACAACCAACGTCGTTTGGTAAAACTCTCCTACGGCATTAAAGATGCCGCTGGTAATGAAATCATTGCTATGAGAGATGTTCCCGGCAATTTTCAGCAAGGCGCCATGGCTTTAATCAAATTGAAAAAAGTAAATAACCATTGGGTGAAAGAATAATCCATTGTCATCATATTTTTAAAAAACCGCATCTGCGGTTTTTTTTATTTATCCCTACCTTTGAAAGGACATGTTAAAGCAAAATTTACAACTCAAATTACAGCAAAAACTATCTCCTCAGCAGATTCAATTGATGAAGTTGCTGCAAGTTTCTACCATGGACTTGGAACAGCGCATCAAAGAGGAATTGCAAGACAATCCTGCATTGGAAGAAGGTGATGAGGAAATGGGGAGAGACGATCAGGATGAACTGGATCAGGATGACAATATCGAAAATGAGAATGACGATATTGAAATCAATCTTGAAGATTATTTTGATGAGGACACCCCAGACTACAAAACACAAATCAATAACCAAGGCAAGGACATTGAGGAACGCCAAACCCCCATTGGTCAAGGCAGCACATTTCAAGATTTATTGTATCAGCAATTGCATTTTCTTGAATTGAATGAAGAAGAAATGATGATCGCAGATTATCTCATTGGGAACCTTGATGATGATGGATACTTAAGACGCGATTTGGCTTCTATTGGCAACGATCTATTGTTTGCTCAAGGCATCACAACGGAAATCCAACAATTGGAAAATGCTTTACAACAGATTCAGTCATTGGACCCACCAGGTATTGGAGCGCGCAACTTGCAAGAATGCCTTTCTATTCAAATAAAAAGAGCTGAGAAAAAAGACAACGCCAATGAGACTGCCCGAATCATCGTTTCCAAATATTTTGAGGAATTCACGAAAAAACATTTCGAGAAAATAGCGAATCGATTGAATCAAACCTTGGATGAAATCAAACCCGCCATAGATTTAATTCTACACCTCAATCCAAAGCCTGGCAACGCGGGTTCTGATTCCAACAAAGAGGTTCCTCACATCACGCCGGATTTTTTGCTCTCCATTGACAATGACGACTTAAAACTCAGCTTGAATGGCAAAAATGCACCTGAGTTGAAAATCAGCCCACAATACAAAGACATGCTCAGCCATTATGCTAAAGTTGGTAAAAAAGACAAAACGCAGAAAGAAGCTGTTCAATTTGTCAAGCAAAAAATAGATGCGGCAAAATGGTTCATTGATGCCATCCATCAGCGAAACCAAACTTTACTCGTATGCATGGAGGCCATTATTGAACACCAACGTTCTTTTTTCTTAGATGGAGATGAGTCCAAATTGAAACCCATGATTCTGAAGGACATTGCGGACCGGGTAAACATGGATATATCCACCATCAGCAGAATGGTCAATAGCAAATACATTCAAACACCATTTGGTACGTACTTATTGAAGTATTTCTTTTCTGAAGGACTAACCACAGATGATGGCGAAGAGGCTAGCTCAAGGGAAATCAAACAAATTTTGAAAGATGCCATTGAACAAGAAGCCAAGAGAAAGCCACTCCCGGACGAAAAGTTAATGGAAATCCTCAATCTGAAAGGGTACAACATCGCACGAAGAACGGTAGCCAAATACCGAGAGCAATTGGGCATTCCAGTTGCCAGATTAAGAAAAGAACTATGACATTTATCTATCGCCTAGCCCAATTTTTATCCATACTATTTCATCCATTGTGGATGCCGTTGTTGATTTACGTCATTGTCCGATGGATGGATCCCTATTTCATTGCGCCAACAAATGCAGATGCATTTGTATTGGCTTTGCTCATCATCAACATCATTGCACCCGCCGTGAGTATTTTATTCATGATCAAATACGGTATGGTCAGTGGAATTGAACTTAGAGACCGCAAAGAACGCTTTGGGCCTTATCTATTGGTGATTTTTTATTATTGCATTTCCTACTCTTTGTTGAGATGGCAAGGTCCTATTCTTCCCAAAGAAGTATTTTCATTTGTATTGGCTGTTATCATCTCTCTGATGGTTTCACTGCTGATCAACCAATATTGGAAAATCAGTGTTCATATGTTGGGACAAGGAGGGGTATTTGGTAGTCTGCTTGCACTCAAATCTGTGCACATGGCTGATGTTACCATGATTGCCATTTTTACCATTTTGATGGCAGCCTTAACAGGATACAGTCGAGTAAAATTAGAGGCCCATACCCACGCACAGGTGTATGCCGGATTTACATTGGGCACCATCATCAATTGGGTTATCATTTCTAATCATTGGGCGATATGAGTATTGAGAAGAACATTTTAATTACAGGAGGCGCGGGATTTATTGGATCACATACGGCTGTTGCTTTGCACCAAGCTGGACTCAGGCCCATCATCGTCGATAACCTGAGCAATACAAGAATGGAGATGCTTGAAGGCATTGAAGACATCATTCAACAAAAGTTAACCTTCTATCCATTTGACTGTTGTAACAAAGAACAAATTCAATCTGTTTTTAACGAGCATGTTATTCATGGCGTTATTCACTTTGCGGCCTTTAAGTCTGTTGCAGAGTCCGTTCTTGAACCAAAAAAATATTTAGATAACAATATGGGTTCTCTCCAGGTTGTTCTTGCATGCATGCAAGAATCAGGTGTAAACAATTTGGTGTTTTCAAGCAGTGCTACTGTATATGGTGAACCCGATGTCAATCCTGTAACTGAAGAAACGCCCTTTAAGAAAGCTGCATCTCCATATGGGGAAACCAAGCAACTTGGTGAGGTTTGCATTCAATCTCATTGCAAGGAAAACATTGATATCAACGCAGCACTGTTGCGTTATTTCAATCCCATCGGCGCTCACCCTTCCTCAAAAATTGGAGAATTGCCATTGGGTATACCCAATAATTTGTTGCCGCTTGTCAATCAAGCTGCGAAAGGAGAAAGAGTTTTGAAAATCTTTGGAAATGATTACAGCACACCTGACGGCACTTGTTTGCGTGACTATATTCATGTCATGGATTTGGCTGAAGCACATGTTGCAGCTTTGAGATGGTTGTTTAATCAAAAAGGAACTTGCGAAGCATTTAACTTGGGACAAGGAAAAGGAGATTCGGTGTTGTCAGTTATTCAAAATTTTGAATCCATTAATGAGGTCACAATACCCTTTGAATGGAGCGACAGAAGGCCTGGTGATGTTGAGCAAATCTGGGCTAATCCGAGCAAAGCCAAAAATATGTTGGGTTGGAATACCCAGCGATCAACAGCTGACGCATTGCGGGATTCCTGGAATTTTGCAAAAAAATAACTATTTTTGAAACCATAATATTTCTCTGCACGTACAATCATTGTATTTGGATTAAATACGACGTTTAAAATACTTTTGTGAGATTGAGATGGTGGAGGCCGCCGGTGAATGAACCTAGTTCTTCCCGGCGGTTTTATTGTAAATTTGATACCTATGCAACTAAGTGCTGAAGACATACAAAATATAGAGCAACGAGAATTAGAGCCATCTCGATTTGTGCAAAACCTCAAACAAATCCTTGATTCCATTTCTGCTACTAAAATTGAAAAGCCTTGTATTCTGGGTGATGGAATAGAATCACTATCTCCCATTGAATGCAATTTTTACGTTAGTCTTTTTGAACAAAACAATTCCCTGCACAAATCGCTTTTTATCCCAGCCTCAGGGGCCGCAACCAGAATGTTCAAACATCTCAGCGCCATCCAAGCATTTGATACGGACACTCTGGCTGAAGAATTCATCATTCGGTTCAAAGAGTTTCCTTTCTACCAGAATCTCTTGAATTTATTCAGTGAACACGGAAGGGATTTAGAGGACATGGTTGACAAAGATCAATGGTCTGAGATTCTTACTTTTATTTCCGAAGAGATAAAATTCACTCAATTACCCAAAGCGCTTATTCCGTTTCATCTTACTTCAGAAGGTCATCGGACAGCATTTGAAGAACAAGTGAGAGAAGGACTAAACTACATTGAAAATGGAGATGGCTCCTATGACTTTCATTTCACCATTTCTTCTGATATATCTGAATTATTTGAACGAGCCAAATCCACACTCTTGGCGTTTTATGGTCAATCAAGCATCAATATTGAATTTAGTTATCAAGACCCTAAAACTGACACCCCAGCCTTGAAAGGCGAGCATCATTTTGCTCGAGACAAAGACAATAAAATCATATTTAGACCAGCGGGTCACGGTGCGCTCATCAATAATTTACAGCGCCTTGATGGTGATCTCATTTTCATCAAAAACATTGATAACATTGCGCATGAAAAATGGATGGATCAAATCATTTTTTATAAAAAAGTATTGGGTGGACTGCTCATTGATTTAAAAAACAAAACCCATCAGTTGTTGCTGGAATTGGAATCCAAAGAAAAAAATTCCCTCCCCAACGCCATTGAATTTCTATACCAGCAGTGCGGTTACCGCAGCATAGAAGAGCCTACAGTGGGGCAAGTATATGCCGCATTAAACAAACCCATTCGGGTTTGTGGAATGGTGAGAAATGAAGGTGAGCCTGGAGGAGGTCCATTTTGGGTATTGCACCACAACGGTCAAATCAGCAAGCAGATTGTCGAGAAAAATCAAATTGATGTTGCAGATCAACAACAGTCCAACCACATCAGCACCTCAACACATTTCAATCCTGTAGACATCGTTTGTTGTATCAAAGATCACAATGGCCAAAAATATGATCTAACAAAATTCGTCGATCATTCAACATCATTCATCAGTGATAAATTTCAAGACGGTCAGATTGTTAAAGCGCTTGAATTACCTGGACTTTGGAATGGGTCTATGTCTGGATGGAATAGTGTATTTGTCGAGGTGCCCTCTCAAACTTTTCATCCGGTAAAAACAGTCAATGACTTATTGCGGAAGGGACACAAGTAGCAACATCCAACACTTGATTACAAAAAAAAGTTTCGTCGTTATTGCTATTTGATGCAACAAAAATAACGTCGTGTTTGGCATTTTGAACAAGAGTTGAAAACCACTCCACACCATTTTTATCCAAGTGTGCTGTTGGTTCATCAAGAATCAGTACATCGGCATGTATAGCAAAAGCCAATATCAACTTTACGCGTTGTCGCATACCAGAAGAAAAGGACTTCAGCGGCTGGTTGCGGTACTTTTCCAAACCCATCAATCTCTCCATCTTTTCAACGGACCAGTCTTCATGAAACCCTCTTAACTTCTCCACTTGGTGAAACAACTCTAAATAGCTCAACTGCTCAGGGATAAGCAAAGCTGGAGAAGTCCATGAAATGCATCTCCAATGATCTTGCTCCGCAACTACTACATCTTTGTTTTTAATAACAACTTCACCCTCTGTTGCAGTCAGATAACCAGCAATTACACTTGTTAAGGAACTTTTCCCTGAACCATTGGCACCTATGATGGCTACCCTATCTCCCCTTTTCCAAGAAAAATCCACATGGCGAAAAAGCCATCTCCCATTGAATCGCTTCCCAATATTGGATAACACTATTTCCTCAGCCATTCAAACCTTTTACAATTCCTTTCTCTGAACTGTTGATAAAGGATAAAATTTCCTCGGTAAAAGGAGTAGACTCCATGGCGGAGATTGCTTCGACACCTTTTCCCACCGTGGGGGATTGCACAAATAAGGCACGGTAAATGTCTTCGATATGTTGAACTGAGGCGTCGTCATACCCTCTGCGTCTTAACCCAATGGCGTTGACACCAATAAAGTTCAAAGGCTCTCTGGCAACTTTGATATAAGGTGGCACATTCTTTCTCACCAAGGAGCCTCCTGCGATAAATGAATGTTGACCAATGCGCACAAATTGTTGCACGGCAACCACCCCTTCTATGATCACCCAATCTTCAATGGTGACATGACCCGCAATATTACCAGAGTTGGCGATAATGCAATGATCACCAACAAAAGCATCATGGGCAATATGAACATAGGCCATCAATAGGCAATGCTTTCCAACCTTAGTGGTCATTCGATCCTTGGTTCCACGATTAATGGTGACGCACTCTCGAATGGTTGAGTAATCTCCAACTTCAGCCGTAGATGGCTCACCATCAAACTTCAAATCCTGAGGAATAGCAGAGATCACGGCTCCTGGAAATATTCGACAATGTTCACCAATCCTTGCTCCATTCATAATAGTAACATTGGGGCCAATCCAAGTGTTGTCTCCAATAACAACATCATCTTCAACAGTCGAAAATGCACTGATGGTCACATTTTGGCCAATCTTGGCTTTTTCACTGACGATACTAAAGGGGTGAATCATACCGTTTTGATTTCTTGTACAACTTTATCTTTTACTACCTGAGCCAACATGGTAGCTTCAGAAACTACCTTACCATTGACGTATGCTGTTCCTGCCATATTCACCAGTCCTCTTCGAATGGGTGATCTTAATACCAATCGGAAAACAACAGAGTCCCCGGGAATGACCTTTTGTTTGAACTTCACCTCATCAATTTTCATGAAATAAGTACTGTAATTCTCTGGATCTTCCACTTGGCTCAATGCAAAAATCCCTCCTACTTGCGCCATTGCCTCAATCTGTAGAACACCTGGCATTACAGGGTTATCAGGGAAATGACCTTGGAAAAAATGCTCATTCATGGTTACATTTTTCACCCCAACGATTGACTCGCCATCCATCTCCAAAATTTTATCTACCAATAAAAACGGATATCTATGGGGCAGCATCTTAGAGATGTCATTGATGTCATACAGCGGTGGTTTGGACAAATCAAATTGAGGACCTTCTGATTTCTCCTTTTTGATCAATTGCTTTATCAATTTTGCAAATTCCACATTTCCAAAATGACCCGGTCTAGCGGCCAAAATATGACCTTTAATGAATCGCCCTGTCAATGCCAAATCACCAACGATATCCAACAGCTTATGGCGTGCTGGTTCATTTTCATATTGCAATTTTATGGTATTGAGAACGCCTATGCCTTCCACCTTCACGTCCTGATCTTCTCTCCCTAATTTCTTCAAAATGGCTTTGATATCATCCTCTGCGTAAGCCTTATCAACCATGACAATGGCATTGTCAAGACTTCCTCCCTTTATCAAACCATGTTCAGCAAGAATTTCCAATTCTCTCAAGAAAACAAATGTTCTGCACTTGGAAATCTCCGTTTTGAAATCTTCCAATTTGTACATGTGCGCATGCTGTGTTCCAAGGATTGGACTATTGTAATCAACCATCACCGTAACCCTGAATTCACCACCTTTGGTGGGTACAGCCAACATTTCTATTCCTTTATCAATATCTTCATAGGTGAGATTGTCCTTTAATTCAAAATACAAACGACCTGCATTCTGCTCGACATA
The DNA here is from genome assembly GCA_945878635.1 of Chryseobacterium gleum. Classification (GTDB taxonomy): domain Bacteria; phylum Bacteroidota; class Bacteroidia; order Flavobacteriales_D; family Sanyastnellaceae; genus CAMCTV01. The sequence continues at coordinate 23,125 of CAMCTV010000017.1, forward strand.
ACCAACAGTTTCTATGGCCTCTACAAATGGTTTTGAACTTCCATCCATGATGGGCATTTCTGGTCCATCCACTTGAATCAAAACATTGTCTACTTCACAACCATAGATTGCAGCCAAAACATGCTCTGATGTATGAATTTTGGCCCCGTTGTATTCCAATGTAGTACCGCGCTGTGTGGTGGTTACCAAATCGCAATCCGCCGGAATAATGGGTTGTCCATCGAGGTCTAATCGTTGAAATTGATAACCATGATTCTCAGGTGCTGGACATAATTTCAAATTCACCTTGGCTCCTGTATGCAAGCCTACGCCTTGAAGCTCTATGGCCTTGGCCAATGTTCTCTGTTTAACTGACATAAAGCAAAAATAAAGCAAATAACACCCAGATAAGGCTTTTGTACATTTAGTTTCGACGGGCAATTGTTAATCCATCCCTGATGGGCAGGATGATGGTCTCCCACATTGAGGATTGCGCCAAATATTGATTCAACTCTTGCAAAACAATGGTGTCGGTATCCCCATCAACAGCGGGCTCTAAAACCTTTCCACTCCAAAGTACATTGTCAAACAACACCCAAGTCCCGGACCGAAGTCCACCCTCTAGGATGCGCAGATAATTCATATAGTTTCTTTTGTCGGCATCCACAAAAACCAAATCCACCTCTGAGAGCGCAATGAAGGGCAGCGTCTCCATGGCATTTCCATAACGCAGCTCCATTCGGGCATCATTCAAATACTTCTCATGGATCCAACTCAATTCTTCATTCAACTCCAAGCTCACCATCTTTCCATCCAAAGCCAATCCCTCCATGAGACATATTGCGCTGTATCCGGTGAATGTACCCAATTCAAGAATGCTCTTCGGTTTGATCATTTTGGATAGTGCCGACAACAATCGCCCTTGGTATGCTCCGCTGCACATGCGGGGATTGATTAACTTCTGCCATGTTTCTTTTTCCAACTGCACCAATAAATCGGGAACGGCGGACATGTTTTGGCCTAAATATTCTTCCGTTGTCATTTTTTACAACCCGCCTTTTCCTTGATACAACTTAACGGGACCATCCAAAGTTAACTTAATGATCGGAATGGTTTGCTTGCGCAACTTACGTTTGTTATTCCAACTCAAAAAAATTAATCCCGGTTTCTGACTCCATGAAATCTTCCCTACGACTTTGGCTTCCACTTCATCCCCTCCATCTAAAAATTCAGCTTTTACGATATTGTTCAAAAGTCCCTTTACTTGAATTGGACCAGACGCATTGCCGTTCAAATACAAGTAAACACAAGTTGAATCTTTGGAATACGTTGACCCCCCGTAATAATGCCCCAAAGGCAATCCTGCAACGGTTCCAAAAACAGCCTCGCCATTCTTTTTATTCCAATCTCCCAATGCCTTCAATATTCTTATTTGCTTCCTTGGGATTTCACCACTCTCCATTGGACCAATATCCAATAATAAATTTCCGCCATTGCAAACGACATCCGCAAAAATGGCAATAATCTCCTCAGGTGTTTTCCAATTTTTATCATTGGGCTGATATCCCCAATTGTTGTTGGTGGTCAAACACAACTCCCAAAACTTTTCATCTGGCCGCTGAATAGGAAAATTTTGTTCAGGGGTATCATAATCGCCCTCTCCATTCAAACGTGCATTGATAATCACATTATTCCTGTATGACCTTAAAATCTGTCCTATTTCTGGAGCATGCCATTCTTCCGCTGTATGTTCCCACCCGCCATCAAACCACCATAAATCTGGATTTTGTTGCACCATGAGTTCCTGCAATTGGCTTTTATTGAATTGAACAAACCGCTCCCAACGCTCAGGATTGTCTTTGATTTTGTATCTTGAACTATCATTGGTAAAACCGTTATAATCCGGATGTGACCAATCCAAAATGGAATAATAGATGCCCAATTTCAAACCAGATGACTTTACTGCATTTGCAAAAGGGGTCAGAACATCGCGCCCGGCAGGTGAATGTTTGGGTATGGACCAATGTGGTTCGTTGGTATTCCACAAGGCCACTCCATCATGGTGCTTTGATGTTAGTACAGTATATTTTGCACCACTCTCTTGAATCAATTCCACCCATTCATTAGGATTATATTTAGCAGCCGTAAATCGTTTGATTTGATCCATGTATTCTGCATGTCCCATCTTTTTATTATAAAATGCCCATGACTCATCGGTACCATCAACCGCATAAATTCCCCAATGAATGAATATTCCCAACTTGGCATCGCCAAACCACTGCATTTTTTCATTCTGGCTAAACCCTGTGATGCCAATCAACTGTAAAACCAAGAAAATCACCTTTGCCTTCTTCATCTTGCTAAGGTAAACTTTTACCTTAAATTGCAGACATGCAAAACAAAGTGTTTCATCTTGTATTAGGGCCATTGCTTTTTGGCTTGGTGTATATTTTACTACCATCTACTTTTACTTTTGAGATGCGCAACAGTGCTGGCATCATGGCCTGGATGCTGTCCTGGTGGTTGACAGAGGTGGTCCCAATGGCCATTACAGCCTTACTTCCCATTTTGATTTTTAGTGCAACAAAAATTTTAACTTTAGATGCTTGTTACAAAGGATACAGTGACCGATTTGTCTTCCTTTTTTTAGGAGGCTTTCTTTTGTCTTTGACTTTTGAAAAAAGTGGATTGCACCGGGTGTTGGCCAAAAAAATATTGAATAAATCAGGAAACTCAAATCGATCAGTTCTTTTCGCATTCATGATTACAACATACATTATCAGCATGTGGATCAGCAATACTGCTACGGCCATTATGATGATGCCGCTTGCCGCAGGAGTGATTCACTTGTTTCCAAAGGACCAACACTTTCACCGCAATTTGGTATTGGGCATCGCCTATTCCGCTAGTATCGGAGGAATGGCCACCTTGATGGGTTCACCCCCCAATGCAGCTGCCGCAGGTATTCTTTCGAGCAACTTTGGTATCGAAGTCAGTTTTTTGACTTGGATAAAATGGGGACTTCCATTTTCATTGGTGTTGTTGTTCATTGGCTATTTGATTTTATCCAGACACATGCCCAAAGTATTTCGGTCTCACAACATCATCGAACATGAATTGAATCTCAATCAAAATCTCTTGTCCAATCATCAAAAAAGAACGCTAGGTATTTTCATTGCTGTATGTCTTTGTTGGATTTTTCAAGCTGGGCTATCCGTTTTTATTGGTGATTGGTTCAATGATACGGCGATAGCTTTGATTTTTGCCAGTTTGTTATTTGTATCATTTAACAACGACCCTCTTTTACGATGGGAAGACACCGCGCAATTGCCTTGGGGGATTTTACTCATGTTTGGCGGCGGACTCACGATGGCCAGCGGACTTAAAGAGGCAGGCTGGATGAATTGGTTGGGCAATGTTTTTGCGGCATGGAATTATGGTCAATCAAGTCTTTTGGTATTGATTGTTGGCATTAGCATACTTCTCACCGCTCTCATGAGCAATCTGGCCATGGTAGCTGTTTTCATTCCCATCGTGGCGCAAATCGCCACAGAGTTGAATTACCCCATTCTTGGACTAGCCATCCCTGTTGCATTGGCTTCAAGCTGCGACTTTATGTTTCCCATGAGTACTCCGCCAAATGCGATTGCCTACTCGTCTGGCCATGTCACAGCATCACAAATGTTTAAAATTGGATTTCTGGTTAATGTAGCTGCGTTTATCTTACTGATCGTTTGGATGACGGTCATGCACTAGCGCTTAACCGCGTAAACCACTTTTTTTGTCTCGAAAAAAGGGTCTGAAAAGTCGTTGGATATTTTGTGTTCTTCAACAATATATTGACTTCTTACTTGTGCAATCTCTTCCTTTAAATCCCCACCCTTTAGACATATTAAACCATTTGGAAGAGCGTTTCGCTGTTCTCCTGAATACTTTCCTTTGGTCCACATTAATAGCTCAGAAAGAGGAGCCACTGCCCTACTTACGATAAAATCAAATTGCCCCTTCACTTCCTCTACGCGCGCATGCTGGCTGGAAACATTGGTCAATCCAAGGGATTCCTTTACACCTTCAACTACTTTGATCTTTTTACCAATCGAGTCTACCAAATGAAATTGAACATCGGGAAAAAAAACAGCCAATGGAATGCCAGGGAAACCACCTCCTGTTCCCAAGTCCAAGATTCTGCTACCCGGTTGAAATCGGATGTACTTGGTTATGGCCAAACTATGCAAAACATGATGGACCAAAAAGGAATCCATGTCTTTTCGAGAAACAACGTTGATCTTTTGATTCCAATCATTATAAAGCGACTTCAACAAGATCAATTGATTTACTTTTTCCTCACCCAGCTCAGGCCAATATTTGGAGAACAAATTTTCACTCATCGTTTCATAATTTCATGAAGCAGATCCCTGGCCCTGAACAATTGAGCCTTTACGGTTCCCAATGGCAAATCCATTTCCTCTGCAATCTCCTCATAGGATTTTTCCTCAAAATAACGCAACTCTATCATGCGCTTGTACCTTGGCTTAAGTTGGTCAACCACACCTCGAATCTGTTGAATAAGCTCATTCTTCTGCATTCTTTCGGCAGGATTCAATTCCATATCCTTTACCGGAATCTCATAAGATTCACCATCCTCTCCCTTCGAAACTTGATGAATGCTAATGGCCTTAATTCGCTTTTTTCTTAAAAAATCGATACAATGATTGGATGCTATTTTAAACAACCAAGTTGAGAAGGCAAATTGGGGCGTATAGGCTTCTAATTTAGCAAAAGCTTTGCTAAAGGCTTCAATGGTCAAATCCTCGGCATCCTCTTGATTTTGGACCATTTTAAAAACAGTATAATACAAGGAATCTTTGTACCGCGACATTAAAAAAGTAAAAGCCTGTTGATTATTGGCTTTGGCTTTTTGGACCCAATGAAAATCTTCTTGAGCCTTGGCTGACAGATGCGCTATCAATTCCATTTCTGGGGTTTTCTAATGAGGTTACTAAAATAAAACCCGACATGCAAAACCTGCATTTGACATTCAATAATAGGCGCTAAGAAAGCAATATCCACTGGCTGTTGGGTGTTCTTTAGAAAACGATAGGTCCCCACAACCATCCATATCCATCTCAATGGAATTAGAATTAAAACAGGATACATGATCGGTTGAACAATGACAATCACCACACTCAATACATTCATCAAGAACCAACTAATTGGCAACAGCATCAACCTCCTTTTATCCGATGATCTGTACATAGGAGATGTCGTGAAGTGCCTTCTCTTCTGAAGTTTCCAATCCTTAAAATTCCTTTTGGGTTCAGAAATGGTCTGAGCATCTTTTGAGAAAGTAACCGTGCAGTTTTGCTTGGTTGCTATTTGATTAATCAATAAGTCATCATCACCAGACAAAATGGAGTAGTTGGATTTAAAACCGCCTACTTTAAAAAACAATTCTGTATAATAGGATAAATTTCTACCGACACCCATATATGGCTTGCCGGATTTGGCCATTCCAAGATAAGTCATGGCGACGATTGTATTATCCAATCTAACCAACTTGTTGAACCATCCCTTGTACTTCACAAATGGCGAATATCCGAGTACGATTTTCCGGTCATTTTTATAAGCAGCTGCTATTTCACTAATCCATTGATTGGTCCTGGGGTAACAATCCGCATCAGTCAAAAGTACTATATCATTTTTGGCTGCTTTTATTCCCAAAGTCAACGCAAATTTTTTCCCTTGCATGTTTTGCTTGTCTTCATCAATATGAATGACATGCATTTTTGGATAATTGATGGACAATGCTTTTAAGATATCAGCGGTATCATCATAACTTGAATCATTGACAACAATTAATTCAAAATTGGGATAATCCTGCTCCATGATTTTGGGTATGTTCATCATGAGATTCTTCTCCTCATTTCGAGCACAAACGATAACACTAACCCCACGTTGTTTTATGGCTCTTTCTTCGCTCCTCTTTGAAAGCAACGGAAAATAATAGGCCACCCAATAGAACAGCTGAATAAGCCACATCAACAGAGCCAAAACAGAAAGCATCCAAATCCATACTGGAACTTCATAATAAGTAAACGCTAGCCAACCCCAAGTCATTATTGCAAAAGTAACTTCATTCCAAGTATTCCAACAAAAAAGGGCCCCACATGGAGCCCTTTTTATTCACAATTTCAGTTGACCTATCGCTTGACAATCCAACGAATATTCTCATTGAAATCTCCGTGATGAATAGACACCACGTAAACTCCTTCAGCAAAGTCACCATTAATTTCCATTTGGGTAGCTCCTGTGCCCAATGATTGACGGTGCACGATTTCACCCAAGGCATTATACACGATGATAGCAGCATTATCTTTTAGACTTGACCCAAATCTAAGAATAGCTCTTCCATTTGAAGGATTTGGAAACAGGCTTATTTCAGCATCATTCAATTCCATGATTTGGGTAGTGCCTCCTGTGCAATCTTCATTGACCAACTCAATATTGTCAAGATAGATGTTATTGCCATAACCATTGTAACCCTTGAATTTAACATACAAGGTAGTGAAAGCCCTGTCGTTCAAATTCACACACTCCTGTCTGAAATCTCCAGCAATAGGCGCTGTATAATCCGCTGTACTTGGTGCGATGCTGGCCAATTCAGGTCCACCTTTACGATAAACCTCTGTCCATGAGTTCTGACAATCTGTTGAAATTAAAACAACCAATGAATCGTCGTAAGTTCCGTTATATTGACAATGCGCCACGTGGAAATTCATAGATGCAGCATTGGATGGAACTGAAAATGCAGGCATAACAAATTCATCC
>CAMCTV010000018.1 GCA_945878635.1 Chryseobacterium gleum
GTTTATGTCGGACTTGAAAACGGAAATTTGAAATCAGATGAGTCTTTGTTCTTAGTGGAAATCAAACAAAAAGAGATTCTTAAATTACAACCGAGAACTACTGCAGATCTACTGAGTAAGAACGGAAATGTTTTTGTACAGAAAAGTCAATTTGGTGGTGGCAGTCCCATTCTAAGAGGATTTGAAGCCAACAGAATTCTTTTAATAGTAGATGGTGTCAGAATGAATAATCTAATCTATCGCGGCGGGCATTTGCAAAACATTCTCTCATGTGATGTCAATCAATTGCAAAAAATGGAAGTGATTTTTGGTCCAAGTTCCTGTCTATTCGGAAGTGATGCTTTGGGAGGTGTCATTGAGATGGAGACCATTTCACCAAAATATCAATCCAATAAGAAATGGCGCACCATCATCCAAAACCGATACGAGACCGTTACCAATGGGTGGATGCAACATTTCGAAACCCACTATGGAAAACGAAATTTTGCTTCGCTCACCTCTTTCACCATGCAACAGAATCAGCGTTATCTTACAGGAAAAAGAAAAAATCCTTTCTTCAAAGAAAATTTTGGAACCCAAACTTTTCACGGAGTATGGAATGGGCAAGAAGACATCATGGTCGTGAACGATGATGAGCATGAAATCAAAAACACTGCTTATACCCAAACAGACTTTTTACAAAAGTTCCAATGGAGAACTGGGAAGCAAAAAAATGCGGAACACAACATTCAACTTCAATATTCAAACACCACCAATATTCACAGAAATGACAGACTTTCAGAATGGAGTGGAGATCACTTCAAATTTGGAGAGTGGTATTATGGACCGCAAAAAAGATCGTTACTGAGTTACCATAGAATACAACAAAAACCTTATCAACTTTTTCAAAGAAACGATTTGATCGTCTCGCTTCAACAAATAGAGGAAAGCAGACAAAGCCGGAAGTGGAATAGCCCTTGGCTTGAATCTCGAAAGGAAAATGTTGGCATCGCATCCATAACACAAAACTTTTACAGCATTACAGAACATCACGAATGGCAGATGGGATGGGACTACCAATACAATCAACTCATCTCCGCAGGTCAAGCAATAAACAAAATATCACAAGAGCAAAAACAGATTGGTGCGCGGTACCCCACTGGAAAAAATAACATGCAGTCCTTGTCGGTGTATAGCGTGCACACCTACCGTCCCAACCAAAAATGGACTTTCCATGATGGACTTCGGGGTGGCTATTCATCGCTTTTTTCCGAGTTTGATGATCGTTATACATGGTTGTCCAACACAAACGACGTTCAACAAAACATGCCCTACTACTCGGGTTCGTTTGGGATGCAATATCATCTCACTCAGCAGCAATCTTTGACAGCGCAATTATCCTCTGGATACCGTGTGCCCAACATAGATGACTTGAGCAGAATTTTTGAAATGACGCAGGGAAATGTCATTGTACCCAATGCCAATCTCAAACCGGAGCAATCCATGAATATTGACTTTGGATACAAATGGGTTGGCGAAAAAATTCAATACCAATTGATGTATTATCAAGCATGGATAGACAATATCATTGCACTTGCACCCTATACGCTAAACGGAAATAGCGAGCTTATTTGGGATGGAGTAACAAGCACAATCCTTGCCAATCAAAACTTTGATAGCGCTATCATTAAAGGCATACAAGGACAATGTTCAGGAATTATAGGAAATACAACCCGCTGGCAATTGCAAGGTCAATGGACCGATGGCATCATCAACAATGATAAAAACCAACCATTGGATCACATCCCACCAAGCATGCTTGGAGGAAGCATTCATCAAGAATGGAAAGAGATTCAATTCATGATACAATGTCAATATTACGGATGGAAAAAAATAGCCGACTACCGACTCAACGCAGAGGACAATGAAAACTATGCACCCGCATTGGGAACTCCGGCCTACTTTTTAATTAATACAAGGGTTGAATACCCCCTGAGTTCAACACTCACCATGTACACGGGAATAGATAATTTATTGGATACGCAATACCGACCATTTGCAAGTGGCATCAATGGCCCTGGAAGAAATTTCTATTTGTCTATTCGCTGGAATCCATAAAAAAAGGCCATGAAGTCATGGCCTGTTTCTTAATTCTATTCAATCTTACAAATGCATAAATGCCTTTTTCTGCAACAAGGCATCTTTGCTTTCTCTATAATCGGGATCATCTACACAACAATCCACTGGACAAACTGCAGCGCATTGAGGTTCGTCATGAAAACCCACACACTCTGTGCACTTGTCGTGAACAATGTAATAAACGTCCATGCTCTTGGGCTCCATCAAACCATCTGAATCCACTTCATCACCTCCAGTAATCGGAGAAATAATCCCTTTTAATCCGGTTCCATCAGAATATTTCCACTCTGCACCACCCTCATAAATGGCGTGGTTGGGACACTCGGGTTCACAAGCTCCGCAATTGATGCACGCATCGGTAATCATGATTGCCATATCTGTATCGCTTTAATGTAATTTTGCGGCGCAAATGTACGCCATAACGTTTTAACTATGAATACTACCCTAGAACAACGAATAAAAGCTTTTGTTCAGCTCTCCAAACTCATGGAAAGTCTTTCCTTGCAATCCAACTGGCCTGGTTTTGACTGCGGTCTTACCGAAGATGAATACCAAAGCGCCAACGAAGTTGTTACCACCCAAGTATCCTACAATGGATGGTTCACGGAAGAGAACACAAGAAAGGCCATTGGTGAATGGGCTGTAAATCTCAAAGAAAGTGAACTGTTGGGTTGGATCAATTCCTATGAAATTCCAGACTATCAGGAGCAACCGCAAACTGTTGCCATCATTTGCGCTGGCAACATTCCTTTGGTGGGTTTTCACGATATCCTTTGCGTATTACTGAGTGGACACAAGGCTTTGATTAAATTGTCCAGCGATGATGCACGTCTTACCCCCTTATTTTTGTACCTGCTCATGAAGTGGGAACCAACATTCAAAAATCAAATCATTTGGGCGGAAGGAAAACTTGAAAATTTCCACAGAATCATCGCTACAGGCAGTGATAACACATCCAGATATTTTCATGCATACTTTGCCAAATACCCAAACATCATTCGTCATTCTAGAACCAGTGTTGCCATTTTAGACGGCAGTGAGTCTGAGGAAGAACTCAATGGTTTGGCCCATGATGTATTTGACTATTTTGGCATGGGCTGCAGAAATGTATGCAAGGTTTTCATTCCTCAAGGGTATGATTTGAACACCATCATCAAAGCCCTTCTTCCTTTTCAAGAGGTCATCAAACACAACAAATACGCCAACAATTATGACTACAATAAAGCTGTTTGGCTTTTGAATCAGGTGGATTTATTGGAAAATGGGTTCATGCTTTTCAAGGAGGACCAAGGTTGGGTGGCTCCTACAGGTAGTCTTTTTTATGAATATTATTCTGACATTCAAGAGGTTCAATCCCGAATTTCTGAGCACCAACAGCATCTTCAGTGTGTTGTAGGCAAAGGATTTATTCCATTTGGTCAAGCACAATGTCCCAAACTCAGTGATTACCCGGATAATGTGGATGTAATGAACTTTCTACTTTCCTAACTATATTTGGCCATGCGCAAATTAGTAATCGGTTTTTTTGGTATGCTACTGGTGGTGGTTTTGTTTCATGCTTGCACCACAGAGGTTGAGCTCAATGCACCCTACAAAAGCACTACTGTGGTTTTTGGTTTATTGGATCCCAAACTGGACACCCAATACATTAAAATCAATAAAACGTTTCTTGGCGATGGCAACAATTATGACTTCGCCCTTATCCGTGACAGCAGTGAATACAAGTGGGAAGAATTTAAGCGATTGGTCATTGAAAAATACATCAACAACACCAAAGTAGACGAGTGGGATTTGCAGGCCGTTGAAGTAGCCAAAGATCCTTACGGATTATTTTACGCTCCACTTCAGACGGTATACATGTTACCAACCCCTGGTGGCTTAAACCCTGAAGCCACCTACAAATTGGTTGTCGACTTTCACAACCGTCCAGATGTTTATGCAACCACTGATTTGGTGAAAACCAATGAAGTTACCATTCAAAATCCATTGCCCAATGTAGCTATGATTTTGGCGCAATTCAACGCTTCAACCCAAGACATCAATTACAAAGACGACGTTACTGTTAAATGGACACCTGCACCCAATGCATCGTCCTATGATATCACTTTGCACTTCAACTATCTTGAGCAGACCTATGCTGACAACGCCCATACGCAACTCATCAAAACGGACACTTTGCGTTTGGACTATTACATTGGAAATTTTGATAGCGACAATTTGGAAACCAATGGAGGTGCTGTTTCAGCAAGCTTTTCAGGAGAAGGATTTTTCAGTTATTTGCAAAGCAAATTGGCTGTCAATCCCAAGGTGAGAAGAATTCCGGGACATCAATTCCCTGCGTCTACAGCCAAATGTTTTGAATTGACCATTGGAATGGCCAACGAAGAATTGGGTACATACTTGTCCGTCAATGCGCCTGTTACTGGAGTTATTCAGGAACGCCCCACCTACAGCAATGTATCCAATGGATTGGGTCTATTTGCTTCCAGGAGTGCCATTATGCAAAAGGACATTCGCTTGGTTGGACAGAATGGTTTAACTGGCAATCTGTATGCTTTGGTTCAAGGTTCATATTGCGCAGCCCTCAACTTCTGCGACCCCGATCCTACTTCTGATTTCCCTTGTTCCAATTGATCCACTCCCGGTATTCTTCGGGAAGCTGTTGAGGTAGATAGAGAGTATCACCATTGTAATCATTGAGCATGTAATACAAGGTTTGTGTTTTTATTGAGGTCTTATTCTCATGCCACTTTCCCTCCTGCCAATACAGTTCACGCCTTTTTCCTATCCGCTCTGTAATGGTTCTCGGGTACTCCGCATTGGGTTCAAAATAATCGATGTAATCCTCTCCTGACAATATCAGTAGGTCGCTCTGACCTTTCATATCGCATGGGAAAATGGGCGTATCCCAAACAGAAAATTCACCATCTGCAACACCACCAATCACCAATTGATCTAAAAACTGTGTTCCATCCCAAAACAACCAAACAGCACCTGAAAAATGTCCACAAGACTCGCCACTCTCCTCCACTGCAATAACATCCTTAAACATAGACAAACCACGATTTCCAGTATTGCTCACATTCCAGACAGGTTCCCATACCTCAAAGCGATACTTGGCAATTTCCTTATGGTTTCGCACAGCACGTATTTGCATCCAAGTGACTTGTCGGCTATTGGTATCGTTAGGATTGTAAGCACTAAACTGCTCATACCCCACAAAAAATTTAACATCCACATCGGTTTGACTTCCAGTAAACCAACGTGTCGTTAGACCTCCCCAAATCCAACCTTGTCCCGAATCTGTTTGTACTTTATACCAAACACTTTGAATTCCATTGATATCCAATGTATCATGAGACTCTTTCAGAATCTCACAACCCGTTCCTATGGGTAATCGCGCCACTGGTTTGGCGTCCTTGCCTGGTTTTATTCTTAGTGTAGCATTGTCCACCCAAGTATATGCATCAACACATTCAAAACAGGGAACTGTATCAAAATAATGGGCAACCCAAACGTTCTGAGCCTTTGTTATTGTTGCAAAAAATGACAACAAAGAAAAAATTACAATTCTATTCATTTATCTTCTCAAATGGGGATGTTGAAATCCCTTCTTCTGTTTCAATGGTTAAAAAATAAGTTCCTTGGGGCAAACGTCCCACGGATAATTGAACATAATTCTTATTCCAACTTTGCGTCCAACCAATGCTTGATAACAACTGACCCGATGCGTTTGTAACACGCAATGATTGCACCAATGCACCCTTGGTCTTCACATTGATTATATCCTTGGCTGGATTTGGAAAAATGCAGTCCAATTGTTTACTAGGCAATCCTTCATTTTCAAGCAATAGGTTATATGCCCACCAAAAATCTGGAATTCCGAATCCCATATCGCCGTTATAGCTTGGAAAAATACTTCCTGTTTTTTCAATGGCATTTCTAACAGCAATTGGCGATTGGGCGGCATCGAAAGCTGAAAGCAAAGATGCTGTTGATCCTGCAATGATAGGACTACTATAAGATGTCCCATTGCCCTTGCCAACTTTATCATCTGAAAAAGGATAATAAGTCTTGACCCCCATTGCTGACACATTGGGTTTAACCCTGCCATCGTAGGTGGGTCCATGAGAAGAGAAACCAGCCACCTTCATGGTACTGTCCACGGCTCCAACAGTCAGTATCCCATCTGCATCTGCAGGAGCTGTAATATAATGCCATGCACCGTTACCTGAATTGCCGGCACTATTCACGACAATGACACCCTTCTTGGCCAACTTCTCAGCCGCAATACTGGCCCTTGAAACTTTGCCGGTCATATCTGAATATTGATAATTCATGGTTGTATCATCAAACAACGAGTATCCCAAGGACGAGTTGATCACATCCAATCCCAAGGAATCTGCTAGCTCTGCCGCTGCAACCCAATTGTCTTCTTCTATTCGATATTCTGAATCCACATCCTCTGTCTGAAACAAATAATAGTTGGACAAAGGTGCCGCACCGATGAACTGATCCTGCATTGCGCCAGCCATGATTCCCCAAACATTAGTGCCATGCGTACTTTTATCAAACACATTGGGCATCTGTGGACTCACAAAATCACGTGTCATAACCAATCTGCCCTCATCCCGAATGGCGGCAAACGCGTTCATTTGATCAGCACCCAACCATCCACTGTCAAATATGCCAACATCAACGCCTTGCCCCTGAAAACCTGCCCCATGCAGACGGGTAGTGTTTACCATATCAAGTTGATGAAAACCCCACCCATATCCCTTTTGATTGGGAAGAGACAACTGAATGGGACCCAACTCTTCTTCTTGTTTCAATCGCCGCTTTCCTACCTCTACTTCGTTGATGGGAAAATTTTTCACTTCTTGAACGTAGGGCAAGGAGGCAATTTGTTCCATGGCCGAAACTTGGGCGGCGCTGTCCAAAAGGGAAAGATTGACCGTCATGCTATTGAACCATTTGGATGTATGATGTGCAACACCGCCACTGGTCTGTAAAACGCCTTGTACGTATTGCGGATTGACAGGCAGGTCTTCTTCAATAATCGGTATGCCCAATCTTAATCTTCGTTCTAGTGATTTAGAAGATAAAAAAGCTTGCGGATATTCCAATTGAAATGGCGTTCCCAATTTGTCCTTAAAAACAACATAGTAAAAACCAGAAGCGTTCTGACACCAGCTCAGTGAGTGGGCTAGCCAAAATCCGATTACCAACAGCGCAATTGGCTTGAATTCAATTCTTGGGTTCATCAATCAACTTACCATTTTCCCAATGCTCAATTTTTTCTATATCACCGTTGGGTTTTCTAAAAATAATTTTTCCCTCGTACACATCGTGCAAATACTCTCCCTCCACTTTGGCTATTGTACCATACAATTTTTCTCTTTGATAAATACCAATTTTCTTATCCTCTTCCGACCCAGGAACCATTTCAAATTTCCCAACATCATAATATTCTTTGAATCCACCCTCTTTTTTTCCGTCGATGTAAGTGCACATCAATTTTGGAATTCCACTGTCATAATAATCTTCAACTTCTGCATTGATGTAAATCTTTTTCACCACCTTTCCTTTGTCATAATGTACAAAAGCTTCCTGCTTTCCTTGGGCGTTCATAAACTTCCAAACCTTATCATAGTTACCATAATAATACTCTCCCTGCATTTTGGGTTTTCCATCGTCAAAGTAATATTTGGCCATTCCGTGCATGGAACCCTTCTCGTAATTGCATTCTCTTATTTTCGTCCCGGCTTCGTTCCATTCTATGTAATCGCCATGCAGTTCACCATTGAGATAAAAACAAGAAGAAACCTTGGTGCCGTTGGCCAAATACAATTCATAATAGCCTTCGCGCTTTCCTTCCTTTAAGTTCTCAATTGTTGAAATGGCTCCGTTCTGATGGTACAGTTTCCACAATCCATCCTTGGTTCTTTTCCACTTGCCATCCTCCAAATTGCCGACATAATTACCTTCCGCCATTACTTGGCCATTGGCGTAAAACATTTTGACAAAATTGATGGTACTGTCCTGAATATGGTCAACTTGAGAAATCAAATGAGCATCCTGATCATAGAAATTCCAAACCCCAATGGGTGTTCCATGATTGTATTGCCCTTTGTAATAAACGATATCCGGTTTGTTTTTGTAAACGCGATACCAATCCCCATGGCGTTCTCCCGATCCATCCAACACATTATAATCTTTTCCATAGGGGCCCTGAGGCAATGAAATTTTGGGCTGAGCATGGGCAACCGAGCCGATGAAAACCAAAAAGACCAGAATAAATCCTTTCAAAACCTTATTCAAATCATTCATAATAAAAATTTTAATGATGATTGTTACGTGCAAATATGGTTCCTTAACGTAATATTGCCAACGAAAATTTCTCAAGAAAAAATAAAAACCATGAAAGTTACCGTTGTAGGCGCTGGAAATGTTGGAGCAACATGCGCTGATGTGCTCGCTCACCGCGAGATTGCCAATGAAATTGTATTGGTAGATATCAAACCTGGATTTGCAGAAGGCAAAGCGTTGGATATTTGGCAAACATCTCCCATCAACCTTTATGACAGCCGCACTGTAGGTTCTACAGGAGATTATGCTAAAACAGCAGGATCTGACGTTGTTGTAATTACGAGTGGACTACCACGCAAACCAGGCATGAGCCGTGACGATTTGATTGCGACCAACGCAGGTATCGTAAAAACTGTAACAGAAAACATCATTGAACATAGCCCCAACGCTATCATAGTTGTGGTTTCTAACCCATTGGATGTGATGACTTATTGCGCTTACTTATCAGCAAAAGTCCCTAGCAATCGCGTGTTTGGTATGGCCGGTATCTTGGATACTGCTCGCTACCGTGCATTTTTGGCCGAGGCATTGAATTGTTCACCAAAAGATATCCAAGCTGTTTTGATGGGCGGACATGGAGATACCATGGTTCCACTTCCCCGTTACACAACAGTAGGTGGTATACCAGTTACAGAATTGATTGAGAAGGATAAATTGGATGCCATTGTTGAGCGCACCAAAGCAGGCGGTGGAGAGATTGTTAATCTTTTGGGTACCTCTGCATGGTATGCACCTGGTGCAGCTGCAGCTCAAATGGTAGAAGCCATTGTTCGTGATCAAAAGCGCATCTTCCCATGCTGCGCATGGTTGCAAGGTGAATACGGCTTGAAAGATATCTATTTGGGTGTACCTGTTGTTTTGGGTAAAAATGGTATCGAGAAAATCATTGAATTGCAATTAAACGCCGAAGAGAAGGCGCTTTTGGATTCATCGGCCAAGGCTGTAAAAGAAGTAATGGAAGTATTGGACAAAATGAATGCTCAAGCATAATCAAGTCTTGTAAAAATTAAAAAGGTTGTTCAAAAGAACAACCTTTTTTTATTTGGTCAAATGACTCAGTTCCTTTCCTACCCATGTTCCAATAGCTATACCCATTCCTCCCATTCTTACACCCACATACACACCATCGCTAATTTTTTGAATGATAGGCCCTTTGCTTTTACCCATGCCCATAATACCTGACCAACGATAATCAAACTTGATGTCATTCTTATTCAATAGTTTACCTAAGAAATTTTTAAGATAATCTTGATTCTCATCATTATGAGCAATTACATCCGTTGACTCCTCCTTTTCAAACAAGTCACGCCCTCCGCCAATTAAAACCCTCTTACCCACACTTCTGAGATAGACATATCCTTCCCTAAAATGGAAACTTTGGTCCCAAGGCTTTTCTAAAATTTCATTGGTAACCAACACTTGATTCCTGGCTGGAATAACATCCAAATCAGGCAACAATTGACGAGCAAATCCATTGGTACAAATAACAATATTCTTAACCGGAACATTTTCCTCTTTGATTATCAAAGCAGGTCCGATGACATCCAATGCATCGATATTTAATCCAAACCTAAACTCTACTCCAATGGCTCTGCATTTCTCTTGCCAAGCCTGAATCATTTTCCCAGGGTGCAAGATACCTTCACCCTTTATTCTTACCACTGATTGCACACCCTGAAATCCCCAATCATTGGTGGTGTAAGTATATGGTTTAAACGCCAAAAATTCCGCTGCTTGCTCGTTGAGTTGATTCAATGTCCCTTCAACTTCATTGCTCAAATCATTATTTTCTTGAAGAAGAATCTCAAATCCATCATGCTGGTAAAAATCCATTTCTTCATCTGAAATATAGGATCTCAGCAATTGCAGACCTCTCCAACGCATGGCCATGGTGGAAAAGACTTGATGAGCAGGCTGATTTTTCAAATCAGATAATATCTCGGATGGGCTGCCAAAGCAAGCAAATCCTGCATTTCGGGTAGATGCTCCAAGAGAAACAAAATCTCTTTCAAAAACAACAACATGTGCATCAGGATGTTCCAATTGAATGTGATAAGCCGCACTCAAACCGACAATTCCACCGCCTATGATTGCAAAATCAATATTTTTTAACCAAATTTCGTGTTCCCAATAACTAAAATTCATATTTTTACGTATAGAAATCATGCTAAGATAAAAGCAGGTCATTCATGAATTACACAAGCGCTATCAAATATTCCTTTTTGGTCATTGCCTTCATTTTTTTGGATGCCTTAAAAAGCTTGTCTCAAAACAACAGTGTCATCACGCTTTTGATTACAGTCAAAGACGAAGAAAACGAAACCACGTTGGGCGGTGCTTCCATGACCATTTACAAGAATGGTGGACAATTTGAAGCCCTAACTGTTCCTGAAAGTGGTAAAATCAAAAAAGAATTGCAGCTTGGTCATACCTACGACATCAAATTTGCCAAAGAGGGCTATGCCCAGAAAATTGCCCGAATAGACACCCGCAACGTTCCCAAAGAAGAGCAACCTGGAGGTTATGAATTTACGATGGAAGTATTTCTATTCAAGCCCCCATCCGGTTTCAATACGGATATTTTAAAAGAACCTGCTGCTAAGGCCATCTACATGAGTGACATCGATAAAGTAGATTGGGATGAGGAATACATCCGCAAGCAAAAGGAGAAGATTGATGCGGAAATGAAACGCGTTAAGGATGCGCGGAAGGCAGATGAAGCCAAATACAAAGAATTTGACAAACTCATAGCTGAAGGCGATGATGAAGTCATTGTGAAACGTTATGAAAATGCAATTGCCAAATATGAGGCTGCACAAAAACTCTTCCCAGGGGATGTCTTACCCAAGCAAAAAATTGCCAAAGTTCAAGAGTTGATGGGCAAGGCCGATGAAGCAAAAAAAGAGGAGGCACGTTACCGCATGTTATTGATTGATGGTGAAGAAGCAATGAAAAACAATCAATGGGAAGTTGCTCAGGCCAAATTCAATGAGGCCAAGAAAATGAAGCCCAAGGAAAAGGAGCCCAATGAGAAATTGGCTGAATTGGACAAACGCATGAAAAACGCAGCCAAGTATGCCCAATATGATGCTGTGATTAAAGATGCGAATCGTTTGTTTGATGCAGAAAAATGGGAGGAATGTATGGCCAAATACAAAGAGGCCAGCAACATGATGCCACAAGAAACCTATCCAAAAGAACGATTTGCCAGAGCCAAAGAATTGTTGGATAAGTCAAAATTGGATGCCGAAGCCCAAAACAAAAAAAACAAGCGCTACAATGAATTGATGGCTTTAGGTCAAAAAGGAATCGATAAAAAGGACTATTCCACAGCCATTGTTCAATTCCAAGAAGCCGCCAATTTGAAACCTGAGGAACAATTGCCAAAGGATAAGATTGATGAGATCAATCGTTTATTGAAAGAGCAAGAGGATGCCATACAAGCAAAGAAAGTCAAGGAAAAAGATGATTTAGAGGCAGCTAAAAAAAGAAAAGAATATGAAGCCGTTTTAAAAAATGCGGATGAAATGTTCAAATCAGCAGCATCCAAAGATTTGGCTAAGCTTTCGCAATCGAAAGAATTTTATAATCAGGCATTGGCCATCTTACCTGCAGAGACATATCCCAAATCCCAAATTGCAGAAGTAGAATCGCTCATTACCAAGTTAAAAAGCGAAATGAATGCGGCTGAACTTGAAAAGCAAATGAAGGAAGCTGAGCGTCTCAAGAAAGAGGCTGAAATGAAACAGGCTTTGATTGACCAGGAGGAACGCGCATTGGCTGAACGCAGAAGAAGGGAAGAGGAAGAAGCTGAAAAGAAAAGAAAGTTAGACGAAGCATTAAATAGCGCTGTAAAAGGTGGCGGAGGTGGAAACATGAGCGGAAGCGCAGCGGAAGATGCGTTGGATGCTTTTTACAGAGAAGCGCGTAAACAAAGATCACAGTTGCGTGCAGATTCCATAGAGCAGGAGAAAAGAAAATTCCACAACTACGATCGCTATTTCAGTAAGAAAAATGAAATGCGATTGGAAGAAACCATCAACGAATTAAATGACGTATCTGAAAATTCCTCTCGCATACACATACGCGGTGGTAAAATTCATGAGGTAAATGTTCAATCCACCCAAGAACAAAATGCTGCATTTGCGGAAACGAATAAAAAATTGCTCCTTTCTTCTGCCAAACAAAGGGATGAACGCATAGAAGACACTGAGAATTTTAAAAAAATGATTTTGAACGTAAGCACCAAGTCGGAAAGCATGCGGGAGAAAAGCAGCCGTATAAGTGTACAAAAACAAGAGCTTTCCAATGAGCAAGCCACTTATCAGCAGCGCTCAACAGACCGAACAAAAATGGCCGTTCGTGATTTAGAATTGCAAAGAAAGGAGGCTGATAAAACATTAACCTTCGGACAAGAATCCCAACAAGCGCGTGCCGCTGACTTTGTAGAAGCCAATGCCATTCTAAATTCCAACAACGAGTATTTGTTATCAGCTGCGGAATCCAAAAGGGACATGAATATGACCAATGTCTCGAGCCAAAAAGAAAGTTTGATCGCCAATAGTCAGGATAAAAAAGACTTAAGGGATGAAAACCTGATGGCTATTGATGATGTCAAGTACAATACTCAGTTGAATCTGAGAGCTAAAAAATCAAGTGCTGAAGAAGAAGGTTTTACCAAACGCGATGATCTTTTCAAGTCGGCTGTATTACCCAATCACCAGACAAGATCTGAGATTATAGCCAATGTTCAGGAAGAAGAGGACGCCATCAATGAAAGATCCTTTGATGTTGGCAATAAAAAAGTACTTGAAAGAACTGTGAAAACAGAAGGACAAACTTTCGTCTACCGAAAAATTGTTTCTACTGCTGGGGTTTATTATTTCAAAAACGGGTTAAGCATTACGGAGCAAACTTGGAAAGATGAAACAACCGATTTGATGACAAAGTAAATGTCCAATAAAATTACAGTCATCAACGGTCCAAATCTAAATCTTCTGCACCTCAGAGATAGCCAACTATACGGCAACATAGGATTACCGGAAATTGAATCATCACTTGCAATTGCTTTCCCTGATGTTACTTTTGATTTTTTCCAATCCAACATTGAGGGTGAGCTCATTGAGAAAATTCAAAATTGCATTAAAGAGCAATCCGCCATCATTATCAATCCCGGCGGATACGCACATACGAGCGTCGCCATTCATGATGCATTGGAATTGATTTCATTGCCCAAAATTGAAGTGCATCTATCCAATATTCACAACAGAGAATCATACAGGCAGCAAAGCCTAACGGCTGCTGCTTGTCACGGCATCATCGCTGGTCTTAAGCATGAAGGATATCATTTGGCCGTGCAGGCCATTTTAAACTTAAGCCTTTGAATAGGCCTTAATGGCACTATCCATTACTCGAACCAAATTCTCAGCGGAACGAATGTCCAATTGTTTGCCAACACGGTAATTCGTCGACCCATGGACAAAGCCAATTCTTTCTCCTCCAATCACCCAAAAGCTATCATCCAAAAACGCCAAGAAATTACCTGGATCTGATTTGATGATTCCCAATTTTTGAATGGCCTTTAGTTTCAATTTCTCCTTTTTCCCTTTGCTTCCAAAAGCGTTTTGAATTTCCATTTCTCCAGGACGAATCCAAATCTTCTCTTTGCCCATTCTTCTCCACAAAAATGCTTTACCAATTCTCACAAAAAAGTACAACCACAAGGATGTAGATACGATGAAAAAGATCCTATCAGACAACGCCTGTGCGACAACTGCGTAGTAAATAAACACACCACCACAGTATGCCCAAGCCAACAACCAACTCAGCAACATACTCAATTTCCATCGCTCTACTTTTTGATCGATTTCAATCTGGATTTCTTGATCTGATGATTTAGTCACCAAAATTCTAGGGGCGATCTGTTGCGTCTGTTTCTTCATAATCGATTCAATGCAATTTGATAAATGGAAAGATATTGATCAGTTATTTTCTGAACATCAAAATGGGCTGCGATGCTCCTAGCGCCATCTGAAAATTTCTTTTGTTCTTCAAAAATTTTCAAAGCACATTCGGCCATTTGATTGACATCTCCAACAGGACACAAGTAGCCCGATACGCCCTGAATATTCACCTCAGGAAGGCCTCCAGTGTCAGAAGATACAACTGGCACACCCAATGCCATGGCTTCCAATGCACTCAATCCAAAACTTTCTGACTCAGAGGGCAAAATAAACAAGTCCGCACCTGCTAAAATTTCCTGAGGTTCCTTTACACTGCCCACAAAATAGATTCGCTCGTCCAGTCCATTTTCTCGGCTCCAATGTTCTGCCTTGTGTCGATCTGGACCGTCACCTACCATCACCAAACGGGCAGCTGTCTTCTCCTGTATTCTTTTAAAAATCTCAAGGACATCAATCACCCGTTTCACCGGTCTAAAGTTGGAGGTATGCACACAGAGTTTTTCGGAACCAGACACAAATTCTCTGCGAACAACCTCCCGCCACTTGTCACATTCTGGCACAACTTGAATAAAATTGGGAATAACCGCAATCTCCTTTTTAATATTAAAAAATCGAAAGGTATCCGTTCTTAAACTTTCACTGACCGCTGTTATCGCATCTGAATGATTAATGGCAAACGTAATGACGGGTTTAAAAGAATCATCTTTTCCCAACAACGTAATATCAGTACCATGCAATGTCGTCACTACAGGAATATGAATGCCTTCATCCATTAAAATCTTTTTGGCCATATAAGCCGCTGATGCATGAGGAATGGCATAATGCACGTGCAGCACATCCAAATGTTCATACTTGACCACATCAACCATTTTACTGGCCAAAACCAATTCGTAAGGAGGATAAACAAATAATGGGTATTCACTCACATTCACCTCATGAAAACGAATGTTCTTATTCACTCCTGTCAATCTCACCGGTTGAGAATAGGTTATGAAATGTACTTGATGCCCTCTATTGGCTAGTGCAATACCCAACTCTGTTGCTACTACTCCACTACCGCCATAAGTGGGATATCCCACCATTCCAACACGCAAAGGCTCTTCAACTTTCATGAAAGCAAAGTTACAACACGTCAGCCATCAGCGGAACAACTGATTGTACACTTCCGTCTGAATCTTGGTTCTGTAATTCCCTTGAATCAACTTTTTGTTATCCGCGCTTGGATGTATTCTGTTGCTTAGAAAGACAAAAACCAAATCATGTTCAGGATCCACCCATCCCATGGTTCCTGTAAATCCTGTATGTCCAAAACTACCATCTGAAACCAATTCAGATGCGCTGCCTCCAATGGTTCCTTTTAATGGTGGTTTATCCAATACCAATCCACGTCTATTCCCTGCTAAGTGCCGTTGATTAAACAAATCAACCGTCTCTGAACGAATGAACTGTTTACCCCGAAAGTTTCCCTTTCCATTCAACATTTGAAGAATTGCTGCCAGATCATAGGCATCCGAAAACAAACCAGCATGTCCTGCCACCCCACCCATAAGGGCTGCCGTCTCATCATGAACATAGCCACGAATCATTTGATGCCTAAAAACAGTGTCATTCTCTGTTGGGGCAATTCGGTTAAGATCCAATCGTTCCAATGGAAGGTAGCCAAGCGTGTTCAAGCCCATTGGATGATAAAAGTTCTCATTCAGGAAATTGGCCCAAGTCTTCCCAGTTTTCAACTCCACAAACTCCTTAACAAAGAAATAACCCAAATCACTATACTCATATTGCGCAGGCAATTTCAATGGCGTTTCCAGAATCTTCCCTCTTATCGCACCAACGATACAATTATCAGCGTACAAACTATCGGCCACAACTCTGTCGCTACTCTCTCTTCTCTCCTTGTGCCATGCAGCTGAATTAAAAACCCCAGCAAAAGGAATAAAGTTTTTCAAACCTGCCTGATGAGAGAGTAAATCTTTCCATTTGATTTTTGCATATGGTGATTTCCTTGGAAAAGCCAGACTTTCCCCAAGTGTTGATTCCATGTTCCAGTAACCTTGATCATACATCCACATCATGGCCAAGGCCGACGCAGACATTTTTGTGATAGAAGCCAAATCATAGACGCTGTTCAACTGCACAGGACTTCCATGCTGATGATCCAAATAGCCGTAGGCATGGTCATAAACGATTTCACCACCTTGAGCAACCAATAATCGGCAACCCGGAAAGGCTCCTTCCATCAAGCCAGCGTTAACCAAAGAATCAACACGTTTCCATTGGTAACGATACTGAAAACTGTTGCTTTCTTGCTCCACTTGAAACATGTTCTCCAAATACTCTTTGTTCTTTGGCACAACAATATTTCGAGATTTAATCAACTGCAATTGCTCCGGTGAACTATAAACAGATTTTGACAAAACATTCCATCTTGGAAGTTGGACGCCATCCCCACATCTCCACATGGAACCTACACTCACTGGTAATTTCCCGGTGAATGATCTTGCTCCTGAAATGGCTTCCATCATCACATGCTGGGTTAATTCATCATCTTGATATCCTGTAGCAATCAAATCAAAATTCAAAACATCCTTTTCATTTCCTATGGCGTAAGGATTTGAAAAAAGCAAAAGCATTTTGTTCTTTTCATTGTGCCAATTTGAAATCCAATTCAACCAATAAGGTGACACACTAAAATTTTTAGACGCTTTGCTCGATGTATTTACAAATGCAAACCCAACCAAATCATATGCATTGAGCAAAGACAATAATACCTGAGCTGTATCTTTCCATGTCGAGTCAATATCACGCGGCCAAAAATGAAAATCAACCTGATTCAAAACCTCCGAAGAGGCCACCAGTTGACTGGTTGAATCACCTCCAATAATCACCAGAACTTTCTTGGACAATGGGTCTCGCCAAGCTTTCAATGCTGTTGAATCCGTTTTCATGAGCGTTAGAGCCCCTGCATTAACATCCTGATAAATTTGAAGTGCTTGAGGCTGACCCAAATCTTCCATGACGTTGTCTTTTTTCAAATGCACTCCCCCACTTAATCCACACCACTCTTTGCTTTGTAGAATTTTATAACAACTTTCATCTATACGATCCATCGACAAATCTCCATTGGCCAATTTGGCTTTGATGGCTTCAATGGCCTTGGGGATGCTCGATGGGAAAAGTAAAATATCATTTCCTGCCTGAATGGCCATTACTTCCATTTCGCCAGGCTTAAAATGCTTGGCTACACCCTGCATATTCAACGCATCGGTAACAATGAGACCTTTAAAACCCATTTGTTGTTTCAGCAAATCTTGAATCAATGACGAAGAGAGTGATGCCGGAATCCCTGGTCTATTTTCATAAGCAGGAACATACAAATGACCTGTCATGATACTGGACAATCCTTGCTGAATCAATGGACGATAGGGATAGAGTTCCAAGCTATCCAGCCGTTCCTTTGAAAACGGAATCACTGGCATATCTTCATGGCTATCGGTATCCGTATCACCATGACCTGGAAAATGTTTGGCACATGCCAAAATTTGGTTCTCTTGCAAGCCTTCCATAAAAGCCTCACTGGCCTTCAATACACCAGCTCTATCCTCCCCAAACGAGCGATTGCTAATCACAGGATTTCTGGGATTGTTATTGATATCCACAACCGGCGAAAAACTAAAATGAACCCCCAAACGTTTCAATTGTCGGGCGGTCTCTGCTGCATAGTCCTTCACAATTTTCATGTCAGAAAGGGCGCCCAATGTCATTTGACGCGGATAGAGAATGGTGGAATCCAGGCGCATGCTCAATCCCCACTCAGCATCCATTCCAATGAGCAAAGGAATGTTGGACATGTCTTGGTACCGCTGCGTAAATTTCAATTGATTCTGCGGACCACCTTGAAAGAAAATGATGCCCCCCACTCCGTATTTCGAAATCCAATCCACCATTTGCTTGTCATTGAAATACATGTGCTTGGGATCGCTCCATGCGGGAACCATGAAGAGCTGACCAATTTTCTGGTCCAAAGTAAGTGAGCTAAATACCGAATCAGCCCACGGTGTTGAAACACGCGTAAACACGGGCTGGGCTTTAACTCCTGCACAAATCGCTAAAAAAAAATACAATCCTAGAAAAATCCTTCTCATCAATCGCCAAGGTACAGCCTATAAGGATAGCCATTAAAATGGTTATGCAAAAATGGCAAACAAAGATTTGTTGAATTACTGTTCGATTCTCTTAACGGCCTGGGCCATGACAAACTCAAACTGTTCATCAATGGTGAGGTTGGAATTGTCCACTACCACTGCATCTTCAGCTTGACGCAAAGGATCCATTTCCCTTGTTGTATCAATCAAATCACGGTTGGTAATGTTGCTTTTAATCTCTTCCAATGAAACGTCCAAACCAGCTGCAATCAACTCATCATATCTGCGTTTGGAACGAACATCAGCGTCTGCCATCATAAAGATTTTCAAATCAGCATCAGGCATCACAACTGTTCCTATATCTCTCCCGTCCATCACGACACCTTTTGATTCAGCGAGACGCTTTTGCAAACGAACCAATTTTACCCTAACCTCTCTTACAGCGCTGATTAAAGAAACATGATTGGAAACTTGAATCGATCTAATCTCTCTTTCCACATTGACACCGTTCAAGTAAATTTCTTGCTCTCCAGAATCTGTATTGTATTTAAATGAAACCACCACGTGATCCAATAAGCGAATCAACATAGGCTCATCTATGGTTTGGTCTTTTTTGATACAATTGTTTTGAAGGGCAAATAAAGTAATCGCCCTATACATTGCACCTGTATCTACATAAAAATAATAAAGAGCCTTGGCAACTGCTTTGGCAATGGTACTTTTCCCGCAGGATGAGTATCCGTCTATGGCTATATTTATTTTCTTTCTCACGGGTGTCGAAAATACAACAGGTATTGCAAACCCGTTGTATTTTCAAGAAAGAAATTTCAATTACAATCCAAATCCATAATAAGCCCTTGTACCATTGGGGTAAACGCCCTCAATCATAATCCCCTCTCCTTTGCTCTTAGTTCCCAATGCACGATTTAAATCTTCAGGGGTTTCAACCATTTCTTCGTCCACCTTGGTAATGATAAAACCTGGCTGAATACCTGCTGCTTTCAACTTACCGGGGCTAATCGATTTTATTTTTGCGCCACCTTTGATGCGTAATTTCATTTTCTCTTCGCTAGAAACAGGGCCAAAATCAGCGCCTAGCGAACTCACATTGGCTGCAGCTTCTGCTTCAAAATTGCTCAACTCGGCTTTACCGCTTCGGTTCTTCAAGGCAACCGTAATCTCTTGCCATTTGTTGTTTCTCCAAACCCCCAATTTCACTTTGTCACCAGGGCGATATTTGGCTACTTGTTCTTGCAATTGTGGCACATTCTTCACTGGACGGTCTCCCACCTTAAGAATAACATCACCTTCCTTGATCTCTGTGTCGGTGGATGTAATTCCGTTGACCAAAATACCGGCAACTTCATTCAATCCTTTATCCTTGGCGATTTCCTCCGAAACCTCTGAAATCTTTACCCCAATGAAAGCGCGCTGCACACGACCAAACTCAATGATATCTGTAGCCACTTTTCGTGCAATGGTAGTGGGAACAGCAAAAGAATAACCGGAGAAAACACCTGTGCGTGAAGCAATGGCGGTATTGATTCCCACCAATTCACCTTTGGCATTAACCAATGCACCTCCGCTGTTTCCGGGATTCACCGCAGCATCGGTTTGAATAAAAGACTCTACTGGAAAGATTTCCTCCGAACCATTGTTTCGGTTCCCTATCAAATTAATGTTCCGCGCCTTTGCACTGACGATGCCAGCAGTTACTGTTGACGTCAATTCAAACGGATTCCCTACGGCCAATACCCACTCTCCCACTCTGACTTCTTCACTGTTCCCCCAAGTTATGGTGGGTAAATTTTCTTCGTCAATTTTTATAACGGCAATATCAGTACTTGGGTCTCTACCCACCAATTCCGCTGTATAATTCTTGTTGTTATTCAAGGTAACAATCAATTTCTGAGCACCTTCTACCACGTGGTTGTTGGTGATGATGTAACCGTCGTTAGAAATAATCACACCACTTCCCGTGCCTTGCTGCACCTGGGGTTGTTGTTGATAGCCAAAAAAATCAAACCATGGATTATAGGCAGGGCTGACCGTACTTTCAGTCTTGACGTGAACTACACAATTGACTGATCGATCTGCTGCGCCAACAAAGTCCGTATTCATATCACCAGGTATACCACCAGCAAAGGACACCTGATGTGTAGGAAGTGAGCCATTCAAAGCCGATAAATTGGGATTGCTCCATTGTATCACTGCACTTCCGATAAGCGCAACGCCGCCTCCGAGCAACGCTGCACTAGACAATAACCACCAATTCTGTTTCATTTGTAATACAATTTTATGATTCAAAATTACAACCGAAAAAGGATAAACTTGTTGCGTCAAAAAACTGAAGAAATGTTAATGCGTTCACTTGTTAGAGGTCACAGCGCCTTACCTTTGAATTGTGAAAAAAATCAGTCTGTTCATTTGCATCCTCGCCAGTTGGTTCCTCATGGCCTGCGAAAAAGAAATCACCGTCGATTTGCCGGAAACAGAAGCCTTATTGGTTGTAGAAGGAACCATTGAAAATGGTTTACCTCCGATTATTTTTCTAAGCCAATCCCAAGGTTATTTCGACCCTATCAATGCGGAAACACTTCAAAATTTTTATCTCTGCGATGCCAAAGTCACTTTAACCGTAGATGGAATGACGGATACGCTCATCAACATTAGCGCGGCAAGTCTGACTCCTGAGCAATTAGAGCAGGTGGCCGATTTAATAGGCATTCCTGCTGAACAAATTGCCGCCAACAATTTTTGCGCATACACCTCTCCCAATCCGAACTTTTGGGGACAACCCAACAAAGTGTATAACCTTAAAGTAGTGCACCAAGGAAGAACAGTGACAGCAACCACCAAACTCAACACGCCCATTCCTCTGGATAGTCTTTGGTTTGATATTCCTTCTGGAAATCCAGCCGACTCATTGGGCTTCTTGTATGCAACATTAACTGACCCTGATTCTTTAGGCAATTGCTATCGCTGGGCAGCCAAGCGTATAAACAGATACACCGATGCTCCAGCTGATCAAACAGATTTGATTGGACAACCCAAGGATGCCGATTTTGTTTATCCTTTCAATTCGGTGACAGATGACGCCTTCTTCAACGGATTGAGTTTTGATTTTTCATATTACCGAGGCAGAGAATTAAATTCAGAAAAATTCGACGACACCAATGATGAGGCAGGTTACTATAAAGTAGGCGATACGGTTGTTGTAAAAGGTCAAGTCATCGACTACCCCAGTTTCCAATTCATCTTTGATTTTGAGAACCAAGGTGGTGGTCCATTTGCATTGCCTTACAACCTAAGATCCAATGTTAAAGGGGGGTTGGGCGCATTCATCGCCTACGGCTCATTGCTTGATACAGTGATCTGCGTGAAGTGATTTGAATCACACAAATACACGACGCTTACACGCTACCTTTGCACCCAAATCATATTTCAAATGAACACTTTTGTCTCAGCCATTACTTTTAAATGTCCGGCCTGTCATCAGGAAAGTCTTTACGAAAATCCTGCTTTGTACACCTTAAAAGATTTGAGCAAAAACAAAAAGAGTTGTAACCATTGTGGTGCAGATTTTCAACCTGAGCCCGGTTTTTATTTCGGTGCCGCTTATGTTTCTTGGGCATTAACAGTAGCCACTTGGGTTGCTGTATTGGTCGCTTTAAAATGTTTTGATTGGTGGGGATGGATAGAGTTTGGTTTCTTGACACACCCCGCTACTTTCCTCTTCTCGGGTATTGGAACGAGCTTGGTTCTCTTTCCATACATGTTTCGCTTGTCCAGAAGCATCTGGGCTCATTTTTTCATTGCCGAGAAAACGGAAGAATAATTATCCCAACTCTTGCAGTTCTACCAAGGTTTTGTACAAACCTTCTTGCGCCATCAATTCTTGGTGGTTGCCTTTTTGTACAATTTCTCCTTGATCAATCACCAATATACAATCTGCATTTTGCACTGTGCTTAGACGGTGGGCAATGACAATGCTGGTGCGGTCTTTCATCATGTTTTGAATGGCATCTTGCACCAATTGCTCGCTCTGCGTATCCAACGCCGATGTGGCTTCATCCAAAATCAATATGGGCGGGTTCTTATACAAGGCGCGCGCGATGCAAACGCGTTGCTTTTGTCCGCCAGATAACTTACTTCCCCCATCTCCTACATTGAATTCCCACTGACCCTGACATTGTTCAATAAAATCGGATGCATTGGCCATCTTGGCCACTGTCTTTACCCTTTCCTGATCCACTTGATCAAATCCCAATGCGATGTTCTTGGAAATCGTGTCGTTGAAAAGGATGGAATCTTGCGTAACCACGCCAACGTGATTTCTCCATGAGGACAAAGAACGGCTGCGCAAAGAAACGCCATCCACCAAAATATCGCCCTGATGCGGATCCATCAATCGCACGACCAACGAGGCAATGGTTGACTTGCCACCTCCTGATGGTCCCACCAAAGCCACAGTCTCGCCTTTCTTCACCGTAAATGAAATGTCCTTCAATACCGATTTATCCGCATAGCCAAAAGACACTTTTTGAAATTGAATATCGGATTGAAAATCCCCTACTTCAACAGCACCTGGAACATCTTGTACTGACTCCTCGGCGTCCATGATTTCATTGACCCGATCCAACGATGCAGCTCCTTTGGAGACCTTGAATACTGCCTCTGACAAAGCACGTGCAGGCTGAATGACTTGCGAAAAAACAACCAAGTAACCAATCAACAAAGCCCCAGACATCTGCTCCTCTAAAACAATTTTCCCTCCTACAAAAAGTAAAATCGCAATGACGGACATGGAGATAAATTCAGACATCGGAGAACTCAGATACTCTCTTCTGTACAATCGGTGCATCAACTTGAAATAAGAATCATTCTCGCTGTTGAATTTGTTGCCAAAATAATGCTCTGCATTGAACACCTTGACCACACGCATGCCTGTTAACGTCTCTTCAATGACGGAAATCAATTCGCCCAAACTTCCCTTTCCTCGTTTGGCGGCATTTTTCAAACTCTTGGCAATACGGGAAATCAAAATACCACTGATGGGAAGGAACAACAAAGCAAAGAGTGTCAACTGCCAAGAAATGACAAACAAAGTCACAATGGAGATGGTCAACATGATGGGCGCTTTGAGTAAGGCCTCGAGCGCACCAATGACAGAGAACTCAATTTCCATCAAATCATTGGTCATTCTTGAAATCAAGTCGCCTTTTTTCTCGTGGGTATAAAATGCAACAGACAAACGCAGCACCTTGGCGTACAATTTGGCGCGGAGATCCCTTGAAATGGCGGTTCGCACCTTGGCAATACTCAACAAGGAAAGGTAATTGGTCAAATTCTTCAAAAGCGCTAAAAGCACGATCACCCCGCACATCAGCATCAATGCATTGATTTCACCATGACGCTCCACATAAGCGTTCAACGCCTGTTCTGCAATCTGCCACCACTTATTGCCATTGGCGCTGGGACCTGCAGTTTGCTGAACCTTGAACAGAATGTACAGGAAGGGGACGACACTTAAAAAAGTAAACAATGAAAACACCGAGTTCACTACATTCAAAAGAAAGTTGGAAATCAACTCTTTCTTGTACGGCGAGCAAAGCGCAATGATATCTTTAAAGGCCTTTGATTTCATCAATCCACCAAATCCATCAAATGAATACCTGTGTAGTTGTGCGGTGTTATTTTACGCATCTCATTCTTCACCGAATCTGAAACTTCTAACTCATCGATAAACTGAGCAATGGATGCTTGGTTGATTTCATTCCCTCTGGTCAATTTCTTCAAAGCCTCATAAGGAGCAGGATAATTTTCTCTGCGCAGAATGGTTTGAATGGCCTCTGCGACTACCGCCCAATTCTTTTCTAAATCTTGCTGCAATGCCGCTTCATTAAGCAACAATTTGGACCATCCTTTCTGAATGCTCTTCATGGCCAATAAAGTATGTGCAAATGGAACACCAATATTTCTCAACACTGTGCTATCGGTCAAATCGCGTTGCAAACGAGAGACAGGGAGCTTGGCCGACAAATGCTCAAACAGCGCATTGGCGATACCCAAATTTCCCTCTGCATTTTCGAAGTCAATCGGATTGACCTTATGTGGCATGGCCGACGAACCAATCTCTCCCTCTTTGGTCTTTTGCTTAAAATACTCCATGCTCACATAGGTCCACATGTCGCGGCACAAGTCCAACAAAATCACATTCATTCTTTTGATGACATCAAACGTTGCCGCCAAGTTGTCATAATGTTCAATTTGCGTGGTGTATTGAGAGCGGTGCAATTCCAATTTGTCCTCTAAAAAATCATTGGCAAATTCTATCCAATCCATATCCGGATAAGCGACAGCATGTGCATTGAAATTCCCTGTTGCGCCACCAAATTTGGCTGAAGCTGGAATCTCTTCCAACTGATCCAATTGGGCTTCCAATCGCTCTACAAAAACACAAATCTCTTTACCCAATCGAGTTGGTGACGCCGGCTGTCCATGGGTCTTGGCCAACATAGCAACATCCTTCCACTCTTTTGCACTGGACAAGATTTGATCAATCAAAACTTCCATCTCAGGAAGATAAACATCGTCCAAAGCATCACGCAAACTGGCTGGAATGGCTGTATTGTTGATGTCTTGAGAGGTCAATCCAAAATGCACAAATTCTTTCACGGCACCCATGCCCATCGCTTCCAATTGATCCTTCACGGCATACTCCACCGCTTTCACATCGTGATTGGTGGTCTTTTCATATTCCTTAATCTTGAGGGCATCAGCCTCCGAAAAATTCTCAACCCAATTGCGCAATTGCTCCCCGTGTGCGGGCTTGAAAGCGCGCAGCTGAGGCAAAGGAATTTCTGATAATGCGATGAGGTATTCCACCTCAACCCAAACACGGTACTTGATTAGGGCGAATTCAGAAAAATACTGATTCAATACATTTGTCGAAGAATGGTACCGGCCATCAACAGGTGAAATGGCCATCAAAGGGTTGTTGCTCATGATCTAATTTCAAAGCGCTAAGGTAAGCCATAAAATGTTTGGGTTAACTACCTTTGCCGAAACGAAAACGATGAAGATTCACCCAATAGATACCGGTTTTTTCAAGCTCGATGGTGGCGCTATGTTTGGTGTTGTCCCTAAAATCATTTGGAGCAAAACCAATCCTGCCGACAATAACAACTTGTGCACCTGGGCCATGCGCTGTATGCTCATTGAAGAGGGGAATCGTCTCATTTTGATTGACACGGGAATCGGTCAAAAGCAAAGCGATTTGTTTTTTGGTCACTACCACCTACACGGTGAAGGTCAATTGCACAAGAGCATTCAAGCGGCGGGTTTTCATTCCGATGAAATCACCGATGTTTTTTTGACCCATCTTCACTTCGACCATTGCGGAGGTGCCATTCAACGCGATGCGCAATCAGAACGTTTGATCCCCGCTTTCAAAAACGCGCATTACTGGAGCAATGCCCAACATTGGCAATGGGCCACTGAACCCAACCCCAGAGAAAAAGCCAGTTTTTTAAAGGAGAACATTCTTCCGATTCAAGAAAGTGGTCAATTGAAATTCATTGAACGCACAGGACAATTTCAACCCGCGGACTTGGGTTTTGAGATATTCTTTGTAGACGGACATACTGAGAGCATGATGATTCCGGTGATTAACTACAAAGGGAAAAAAGTAGCCTTTATGGCGGACTTATTGCCCAGTGTTGGACACTTGCCTTTGCCCTATGTCATGGGTTACGACACCCGTCCTTTGATCACATTGGCAGAAAAAGAAATCTTCTTGCAAAAAGCATTGGAAGAACAATGGGTATTGTTCTTTGAGCACGACGCACAAAACGAGTGTTGTACTTTAAAGCAAACGGAAAGAGGCATCCGCGCGGAACGCGTTTTTGCTTTTGGTGAGCTCTAAATCGTTTAAGACTTCGGTTCCAAATGACTTTGCAGATATTTCTGCACACTATCTGGTGGCTGATAACTGGGGTCTTTCTCGATATTGGGCAGGTAGCCAAACAATTGATAATCTTTGATGATAGTATCCACGTAGGTAGGCACCATGCGCTCCCATCCGGGATATCCAGCTTTGATCATGGCCAACACATCGCGTGAGAAAATATCCAAGATATCAGGGTTGTAATCCTCAATGTCTTTCAGACGCTTATTGAAGACCAAATAGTCGTACAAGGGTTTGATGCGCGGATGGATGTCGACATTCTCAACTGTTTCCAACAGACCGGTATCCTGCTCTCTCCATGGGTAGACGTACATTTTTAGATCGCGAGAGAACATCACACCAAACACTTCTAAGATACCACCATTGACATCACGGTAATACTTCTCATCAAACAATTGATAGAGCATGTTGGCGCCCAAGATAATGCCCATGCGCTTGGAAGAGTGGGTAGAGAAATACTCCACCAATTTGTAATACTGGGAGAAATTAGACACCAAAACGGTTTGTCCTAAAGAACAAAGAATGTCTGCGCGATCCAAGAAGTCTTGTTCATCCACCTCCCCTGCTGCAGAGAGGTTGTTGAGGGTAATTTCAAAGAGGACTTGGATTTGTTCGGGATCTACTTTGGGATCCTCTTGGAAGTGTTTCATTCCTTTGAGAATCATATCAATATTCACCTTGGTCACCGGACGGAATGAACCCCTTATGGCCAAGATATTCTTTTTATACAACACATCCGCAGCCTGCAAATTGGCTCCGTCTGGAGAGAAGATGACGGCCTCTGTCATGCCGTTTTTCACCAATTGAAGGGAGAGCAAGCGGTTGTCCACTTCAGCAAAGTCTGGACCAATCATTTCGATCATGTCAATCTCTACTTGGTCACGGTGCAAATTGTCATACAAGGACAACAAAAACTCTTTGGGATTTTGGTATAAATTGAAGCAACCGTAAATCAAATTCACCCCTAGGATACCCGTTGTGGCTTGTTGCAACAAGGCGTCTTGTTCATGAAAACGGGCGTGAAGGATGATTTCATTGGGCTCTTTTTCTGGACTCGTTTGAAACTTGACCCCCATCCATCCATGGCCTTGCACGGTCTTGGAGAAGTTGATGGTGGCAATGGTATTGGCGTAGGAGAAAAACGTTTTGGTGGGATGATCTGTGCGTTTCAGGCGCTCTTCTATCAAGCGGTACTCATGGTTGAGCATGTTGACCAAACGGGGTTTGCAGACGTAGCGACCTTTGGCCTCTTTGCCATAGATGGCATCGGAGAAGTCTTTGTCGTACGCGCTCATGGCCTTTGCGATGGTTCCGCTGGCACCGCCTGCGCGGAAGAAATGACGAACCACTTCTTGCCCTGCACCGATCTCGGCAAAAGTGCCGTATACAGCGGGATTGAGATTAATCTTCAGCGCCTTCTGATTGGGGGTGAGTATCACCCTTTCTTTGTCGTTCATACCCATGATGTTCCTTACAAAATCAAAGGTAAACATTTAGATTGAAACATAAAACAAAAGGTGGATGGGATTATCTCCCCTCCTATTTTTTCGAAGAAAAAGTAAGGAGAGGTGGCTGCGTAGTCCCGATAGCTCTCGGGAGGGTGGTCTGTTCGGTGCGACCTGATTTTTTGGTTACTTTTTGATCAAGCAAAAAGTAGCATAAGAAGACAACAGATTAAAACAAAATGATGTCACCTCTGGAGCTTGTAGAATTTTTTAGAAAGTAAAACAGAAACAGAGCGAAAATGAATGATTCATTTATCTCCTCATCCCTTTATCCCTTTTTCTGATTCGCCAAATCATACAAATGCTTGATGGCCTCATAGGTCGCTGGACAACGGTGTAAATTGGCAACGTACAATTCTGTTTGATCAAAAAAGTCTTTTCTGTGCAAATGGGGAAACTTGGCGCAATCGTGTGGACGAAATTCATATACTGAACACAACCCTTTTTTATCATCAAAAAACTGACAGGGAGTGGAGTTATTGCAGATATCACCGGTGGATTCTTCTACATACAACCACTTGTCAAAAAATTCTTGGTATGTCATTCCCAGATGGGCTGCCAGTTTCTTCACCTCAGCTTTTTTCCAGGTAGGTGTCATGGTTTTACAACAGTTGCCACATTGCGTACAATCCACTTTCTTCCATGCATGCTTCTCCGCCTGACGAACCAACGGATAAATAGATTTGTCACCCTTCTTTACCACCTTTGTAAGAAAAGCGGCAATCTTTTTTTTATTGCGATATGCCTTTTGGCGATAAGATTTGATATTGATGGTGGTGCTCATGAAAGAATTGGAAGAAAAAAGTAAAGGCAAGCCCCTCATATCGCACCGCTACAACCATCTACCTTTGCTGCCTTCCGACCCTGGAGGGTTTGACGGGAGCTGGTCGTATGAGACTTGCCTTCGGGGGCAAATGTAATCACAATCTTATCTTCCAAACAAGTATAAATTTCAGTTTGAACGTTTACCTTTGTTGCAATGGAGCAACTCAATCTTTCAATCGTTGTCCCCCTCTTCAATGAGGAGGAATCATTGCCTGAATTGTGCACGTGGATCAACCGCGTGGCCAATGCGCAGCAATTGTCCTACGAAATCATCATGATTGACGACGGCAGCACCGATCAGTCCTGGAACAAGATCGAGGAATTGAAATCCCAATTTCCCATTCGCGCCATTCGCTTTGCAGTGAATTACGGAAAAAGCGCTGCCCTGCATGTGGGCTTCCAACGGGCCAAAGGGCAGGTGGTCATCACCATGGA
>CAMCTV010000019.1 GCA_945878635.1 Chryseobacterium gleum
AGAGAGAATGGCTATGAAACCTCCCCACCTCTGCAATCATGCTGTGGTAGTATTTGTACCAAGTCAGGCCTAGTTTCTTAGCCTCGATGTGAATGGGATGAGCGGCCCAGATCTGCACGGATTCCATGTCTTTCCAATAGCTGATAAAAGTACCCCGGCCCTCATGTTTCATGCTTTCATAACCCAGATAGCCAGGCATGTTTTTTACCAAATCCAGCGTCAGCATATCGTATTCTTCATAACCTTCCAAATTGTCGGAGAGATAGTAATTAAAGATGGATGCGATGAATGGCGCAGTGGGCGGGGTTGGAGTGTTCCAGTTGATCATGAGCTGGGGAAATTAAAGTTCTTTGGATTTAGATAGAATATTTGAAATGTGGGACAACAGAAAATCTGGAATGTTATTCTTTGTCATTATTTTATTATGCTCATATGACAAGACATATTGCGGGAACTTTTCAAAACCACTCACATCAAATAAATCCACTTTATCAAAAAAATTAAAATGAGCATCAAGGTTTTTGTATCCATCAAAAAATCTATTTTTAATTTCTTGGTCTGGTACAAAGTGTCCCCCGTTTGCAACGCGAATGGCTACTCTTTTTTTTGCTTCATCTACAGAATCTAGGCACAGGAAAATCAACTGTATTTCGTATCCGTTATTTTTAAAGTGCTGCGGCCAGAACAATGGAGTAGAATTAAAGTTGGCCTCATAACAAAAGTTTTTTCTAAGTTAAATCGCCACGTGAATACCACTTTCGAGGTCGGAAAAGGCTTTATTGTGTGCTATTGTTTCTCTGAGATCAGAATCGAAAAGAGAGTGATAATGTTTTAGATATTGAATATCGTAATCAAAAGGGTCAAATTCATCAGCAGATAAAAGTCGTGAGAAAGAGGACTTTCCGGCTCCATTGCATCCTGCTATGACCAATAATATTGGATTAGACATTTTGAGAAACCGTTACAGTTGAATTGGGCAAAAGACCAGATTTTGTAGCGGCTTGATAAACTTCAATTTGTCGTTTTATTTCAGGCATGGCCATTTGCATTTGTTTTAAATAAAATGCAATTCGTGCTTCTGTATTTTCAAAACGAATCATATCACAAATTTAAGGTATTTGAATCAGAAAAAGAAGGTGATTTGCAATATTATTTCCTGATGTATACATCATGTGATAGTATCACGACGGAGCATTTTGCTATTTTGAAAATCATTAAAATCACGACGATCTCCCAAATAATCAAATATGGATTCAATGGAAATCTGAATAATAAAAAGATAATCTCCTTATTGACAAAAGTGTGCACAAATGGCATTTTTTGTCAATAAGGGCTGTAACTTGTTGAAATACAACAGTATGGTTTGTCCGTTTTGTTTTTTATGCTTACAACAATCCAAAAGGGGAATTTGTAATCCAGTCATCACAGTTTTTATCGCCAAGAACGATAAAAACATTCTCTTATATTTGACCTATGAAACAACTCCTCACTTTTCTGTTACTAGTCATTTCAGCAATCGTATTTTCCCAAGCTCCACAAAGCATCCCCTACCAAGCCGTTGTCCGCAACACATACGGCAGCATCTTGGCCAACGCTGCGGTCACCATCACGTTTAAAATCCATGATAATAGCGCTACGGGAACGGTGGTTTATGAAGAGACGCACGCCACCACCACCAACATACAAGGATTGGTGAGTTTGAACGTGGGCGGCGGAAATGTTGTGACAGGAACATTTGGCGGTATCCAATGGGGATCTGGAAGCAAGTTCTTGCACGTGCTGATGAATGCGGGTAGTGGTGTTGTTGATTTGGGAACCCAGCAGATGATGTCTGTGCCTTATGCGTTGTATGCTGAGGAGGTGCCAGTTAGGGTGAGTGTAACGGGCGATAGTCTTTTTATCGGGGATCAGGTGAGCATTGTTCCGGGGGTGAGTGCGGCGAATAGTCTATATCAGCCTGGAAATGGGGTTACAGATATTGATGGTAATTTTTATCCAAGCATTATTATTAATGGTCAAGAGTGGATGCAGAAGAATTTGGCTGTGAGTAAGTACAATAATGGCGATCCAATTTTTAACCCTGTGAATATAATAATACCAACCCCAGATATTACACAATGGAATTTAGATGAGATATACTTTAGTGCTAGTATTGATACGATTACAGGTAGTTACTTCAAAATTCTTAACCCTGAAGTTGAATTGGGCTTCTATTATAATCAAATGGCCATTTATGATGAAAGAGGGCTTTGCCCAGCAGGGTGGCATGTTCCTAATTCATTTGAGTGGCAGGAGTTGAATGGTGTTTGCACAACGTGCCAGATCAATTCTATTGGAGATAGAATAATAGGTAATGGAATTTGGTACGATTCGAACATAGCATCCAATAATGAATGCGGGTTTTCGGCATTGCCTGCGGGGATGTTATATAAAGGAGGAAATGAATATATATTAATGTACTATTCAATACTGGCTCAATTCGCTAATTGGGATTTTTATCCCGGCCCTGGAGCAGCTGGAGTGAGGAGCACAGGCGCTAGTAGCATTTCCGGTTGCGGTGAGATGTTCTATGACTTTACGCCTGATGGGAATAGCATCCGCTGCATCAAAGACTGAACAATGAATCGCATTAAAATGTCTACTACTTCTTCAAACCATTGATAACGGGATTAAACACATAATATATTTTGATTCCTTCGATTTTAAAGGGATTAGTAATAAAAAATGTGACCAAGTTAATTGTCGCGCCAGTGGAACGACAATTTCAAAATCTGAGAATTCAATAGAAAACGGCATCATCCTACTTAGATTTTTTTCAGCAAAATTTCTACCGTATTTCAATTCTAATTGAGTGGAAACATTGGCAATAATCGGTTTTCCATATTGTGCACGGTCATTTTTTAAAATTTCATCGTTAACACGTTTGCCAACTTGCCAAAACAAAAGTGTTAAAGCGCTATTGGCGGTCCTTATGACCTGTTGTTAACTTTCCTCAATGAGTGCTGAAATCTCTTGCACTATATCGAGTGAAACTCTTTTATCTGGTTCATTCATTTTTTAAAGTCTTTTTTCAGAATTCGTAGCGTTGTTTCTTAGTTCTTTTCTCTTTGTGCGATTTTCGATTCATCAATTTCATTCTGTAAAATTTGAATCAAAGTCTTTGTTGTGCAAGAAACCTATAAGGTGCATATAAAGACCACCCCGTCCCGACGCAGTCGGGACACCCCTCCTTTCCCTTCGGGCAGTAGGGGAGAAACAAAAAAAGGCTGCACTAATGCAGCCTAGAGAAACCTCTCTATCCGCTCCTCAGGCGGATGTTGGGAGGGCTCGAACCAGTCCCGAAAGCTTTCGGGACCAGGATTAACATTATCTCACAAAAAAAGGCTGCACTAATGCAGCCTTTTCCGCTCCTCAGCCTGGACTCGAACCAGGGACCCCATGATTAACAGTCATGTGCTCTAACCAGCTGAGCTACTGAGGAGTGTTACCTTTTTGAGAAATGGGCTTTCCCATCTGTCAAAACCACTCAACTTATTCTTCAGCTCCTTGTCGTTACCAAGGTAAAACACCGAGTTTGGGTCGGAATCGGACGGCAAAAATAATCAAATCCGCCAACTTCACAATATCTTTGTCAAAAAATTTTTATCATGAAACTCGTCGCTGTAGGTACTGTCGCTTTCGATTCCATCGAAACCCCCTTTGCTAAACAAGAAAATGTCATCGGTGGCGCAGCTACCTACATCACCCTCACCGCATCCCACTTTGTCGATGCATCTGGACTGGTGTCCGTGGTGGGTGAAGATTTTCCCTCCGATTTCCTTGCCGATATGAAAAACCGTGGCATCGATCAAGAAGGGCTCGAAATCAAAATGGGCGAAAAATCTTTTTACTGGTCCGGCAAGTACCACTTTGATATGAACACCCGCGATACCTTGGTGACCGACCTCAACGTATTGGCCTCTTTTGATCCTAAAGTTCCCGCCTCCTACACCAATGCCCCTGTTTTGTTGTTGGGCAATCTGGTGCCTGCGGTGCAATCTTCTGTTTTGGATCAATTCCCCACCCGCCCCGCTTTTGTTGTCATGGACACCATGAACTTCTGGATGGATGTGGCTTGGGACGATTTGATGGCGGTAATCAAGCGTGTAGACGTCCTTTCCATCAACGACGAAGAAGCCCGCCAAATGTCCAAAGAACACAGCTTGGTGAAGGCGGCTAAAAAAATATTGACCATGGGGCCTAAATATTTGATCATCAAAAAAGGCGAGCACGGCGCTTTGCTTTTCCATGAGAACCAAGTATTTTTTGCCCCAGCGCTTCCTTTGGAAGATGTGGTAGACCCAACAGGAGCAGGAGACACCTTTGCCGGTGGATTTGCTGGCTACTTGGCCAAGACCCAAAACTATTCTTTTGAGAACATGAAGCGCGCCATCATCGTTGGTTCAGCCATGGCTTCTTTTACGTGCGAGAAGTTTGGTCCACAACGTTTGTTGGAAATCAACCAAGATGACATCAATGCCCGCATCGCGCAATTTGTATCCTTGGTCAACTTTGATATTGAATTGGTATAAAATACAACCATGAGAAGAAACCACGAAATCGACTTTCGCATCTACGGTGAGGAAATGCAATGTGTGGAGATTGAACTGGATCCACAAGAAACCGTTGTGGCAGAGGCCGGAGCGTTTATGTACATGGACGATGGTATCCAGATGGAAACCATCTTTGGCGATGGTACAACACAGAACAACGGATTCTTTGGGAAGTTGATGAGCGCAGGTAAGCGCATGTTGACGGGCGAGAGTCTATTCATGACGGCCTTTACCCACATGGGATACAACAAGGCGCGCGTGGCTTTTGCTTCGCCATATCCGGGGAGAATTATCCCCATGGATTTACAACAAATGGGCGGCAAGGTGATTTGTCAAAAAGATTCATTCTTGTGCGCCGCCAAAGGGGTTAGCGTGGGAATTGAATGGCAAAAGAAGTTGGGAACAGGGTTGTTTGGTGGTGAAGGATTCATCATGCAAAAGTTAGAGGGTGATGGTTTGGCCTTTTGTCACGCAGGCGGACACATCATAGAACGCACATTGGCTCCTGGAGAAATATTGCGCGTGGATACAGGCTGTATCGTGGCTTACACACAAGATGTGGATTTTGATATTCAATTTATTGGTGGAATCAAGAATTCCATTTTTGGTGGAGAGGGATTGTTTTACGCGGTGTTGAGAGGTCCAGGTAAAGTTTGGTTGCAAACATTGCCCATTTCGAGATTGGCCAGTAGAATCATGTCTTATGGTTCAGTAGGCGGAAGAAAAGAAGAAGGAAGTATTTTAGGAGGCTTGGGCAATCTATTGGACGGTGATGGTGTATAAGCCATGACAACGCCCACCTTTATTCCCTTAGCAGAAGCCATTGCGCTTTATGGGCAAGGTCAATTGACCGTGGTGGACGTGCGCTCTCCCAAAGAGTTTGAGGCAGGTCATATTCCCGGTGCCATTAATATTCCGTTACTGAACAATGAGCATCGTCACTTGGTAGGCTGTTGTTATAAAGAACAAGGACAGGCAGCGGCGATTGAATTGGGGTATCAACTCGTCACCCCATTTTTTTCGGAAATTCAAGCCCGTGCCAAGTCGTTTTGTAAAGGAACCAAGATCATTT
The DNA here is from genome assembly GCA_945878635.1 of Chryseobacterium gleum. Taxonomy (GTDB): domain Bacteria; phylum Bacteroidota; class Bacteroidia; order Flavobacteriales_D; family Sanyastnellaceae; genus CAMCTV01. The sequence goes on from CAMCTV010000019.1 coordinate 5,665, forward strand.
TGCATTGTTGGCGCGGTGGATTGCGCAGCAAAATTACAGCAGGACTAATGGCTGAAGTTGGTTTTGAAGTATTGATGGTGGAGGGCGGATACAAGGCCTGGCGCAATCAGTGGATTGCCACTTTTGCATCGCCCATGAAAATGCTGATGGTGGGAGGGTTAACGGGATCAGGAAAGACAGAGGTCCTGCAGTTGTTGCATCAGCAAGGCGAACAAGTGCTGGATTTGGAAGAAATGGCCCATCACCGCGGATCTGCTTTTGGAGGATTGGGATTGCCAGAACAACCCACACAAGAACAATTTGAAAATGTTTTGGGTTGTTATTTATACCAACAAGATTCGGAAAGATGTTTGTTGGTGGAGAGTGAAAGCAGAATGATTGGAAGGAATAGGGTACCCGACGCTTTTTTTAAGCAGATGTGGGATTCGCCGCGGGTTGAGGTAGTAAGAACAATACCTCAACGGGTAGAGCACATTTTAAAAGTGTACGGACAGTTTGATACAGAAGCCTTGGCAACCAAGACGATGCAGCTCAAAAAGCGCATGGGATCTGAGCAAGTGAAGGAGGCGGTAGAGGCTTTGGAGCAAGGAGACAAAGAAAAGTGGGTAACGATGCTGTTGCATTATTACGATAAAAATTACCAGCACCACAGCGGGTTACAAGAGCAACAGATGATCATCCATCTTCCGCATGATGCGGAATGGACATTGGAACAATGGGCGCAAGCGATACTAGAATTATGCAAGACATTCAATTGACACAACAAACCAAGGCAGGCGGATGTGGTTGTAAAATAGCACCACAACAACTGCACGAGATACTGAGCGGGCACCGCAGTATTCAGGGCGGACCTACGCTATTGGTGGGCAATGAGGGCAATGACGACGCCGCAGTGATGGTGTGGGATGGAGAGCAATGTTTGGTGCATACTACTGATTTTTTTATGCCCATCGTGGATGACCCTTTTGACTTTGGTCGCATTGCAGCTACCAATGCGCTGAGCGATGTCTATGCCATGGGTGGCAAGCCTGAGATGGCTTTGGCGATATTGGGTTGGCCCGTGGCTACGTTGGGAACCGCATCGGCTTCCCGTGTAATGCAGGGAGCGCGTGAGGTGTGTGAGCAAGCAGGAGTGGCGCTTGCCGGGGGTCATTCCATAGAAACGCAAGAGCCCATTTTTGGACTGTCCGTTACTGGAAGGGTCAGCCAATCGTCATTGAAAAGAAACAACACCGCGCAGTTGGGTGATGTCTTGTACATCACCAAGCCATTGGGAGTTGGCGTGATGGCCACTGCTTTTAAGCGAGGCATCATTGATATGGAAACTTTTGTCCCGGCCATTGCCAGCATGACGCAGTTGAATGCCTTTGGTGCTGTGGCAGGAACCATGCCCGGTGTAACCGCCATGACAGATGTTACAGGATTTGGCCTTGTTGGCCATTTGATGGAGATGATAGAATCATTGGATTGCACCGCTGTGCTGAACATGGCGCAAATACCATTTTTGGAAGGGGTTGAGCCCTTGATTGCGCAGAGCATTTACGCAGACATGGCCATGAAGACCTACTCCAAGTACGCATCGTTCACCAATATTGCCGCCATGGCGCAATTGATTCCATTGTTTGATCCGCAAACTTCTGGAGGATTGATGATGACAGTGAGACCTGAAGCAACTGCTGAATTAGAGGCCCAAGCAAAAGCGGCTGGACAAAATCTTTACCGCATCGGAACGCTGGAAATACCAGGCGAAAAGCGCATCATGGTGCAATAAACGGAACAGGATTTCCATTCTTCACCCAAAAGCTTTTTTGCGCTATTGCGAATAAATGGTCGTCGTCGTAGTTGTCACTAAATACAACTTCTACTTTAGCATTTGGATGTTTTTCTTGCAAGGCCATCACCTTGTTTTTTCCTCGGCAATTGAATTCAAAAACCCAGGTATTATTGCGCTGCGCGATTTCCGAACCCAGCACCTCAATCCCCCATTGGTCACAAATGGGTTGAATAAACAGTTGGGGAGAGGCGGAGATGCAAATGCATGGGATGTTCTTGTTTTGGCAATCTTTCAGCGCTTGCAGAATGTTGTCATGAAAGTCAACTGTTTTTTGGTCCGACCAGAATGCAGCAATTTGTTTTTTTAACTCATCCGTATTCCATCCAGAAGTAAACCGAATGAACAAGGATTTAAAAGTAAGGATGGGAATAAGCTTGAAAAAGTACAGGGCGGCGGCTACACATTGCAAAGGAAAAAAGCGCATCCGCCAGGGATTTTTTTTGTAGACAAAAAGACAAAATGCAATGAGGGTGTCCTTTCGGTAAAGCGTTCCATCAAAATCAAAGACGGCAATGGAATTTTCGTTAGACATAGAGCAATGCAATGAGGGAAATCATCCAAAGCAAGAGGTTTACTTGCGTGAAGCGGTCTTTGAACAGCAGGGTGGTGGGGTCGCCCTCTCCCTCAAATTCGCTGGATTGGCTCAATTGAATAAACCGAAAAATACCCAATACCACAAAGAGTGAGGTGTACAAGATTTTATCCGTATGCAGCGCTGTCTGTACCTTGACATCCATCGTGTACAGCAAGTACGCCGTGATGGTGATGGTGGCCACGATGAAAATGAATTTGTCCAATAGCTCCACAGAATAATGCTGGAGCACTGCACGGTGGTTTTTAGCTTGGTCTTTTAAGACAACCAATTCTGATTTGCGTTTGATCAAAATAAGGAACAAGGCCAAGAAGAAACTCACCACCAAAATCCAAGAGGTAGGATTCACTTGTATGACATAGCAACCCGCCAAAACACGAAATACGAAGTTGATGGCAACAATAAAAAACTCAATGATATTGATGGATTTTAAAACAAAAGAGTACGCGATGTTCAAAAGGACATAGAGCAAAGTAATACCGCCAAATGCCATTGGCAGTTGGGTCAAAACAAAAATGCCAACGGCACTTCCAATGGCCAGTAGCCCGATCAAAAGCGCTTGATTTTTAGAAATTTTCCCGGATGGGATGGGTCTATTTTTTTTGCGTGGGTGCAAAGCATCTTTATCCGCATCTGCCCAATCATTGATGATATAAATGAATGAACAGGACAATGAAAAAACGATAAAGGCTAAAATGGCGCGCTGCACTAGGTTTTCATGCATCAGATTCAATGAGAAGACCAAGGGAAGAAATAGAAACCCATTCTTCACCCAACTTTTTACACGCATCAATTCCCAATACATTCTCATGGGACAAAGATATATTTCCAATCAGAGAAATCATCAGCTGCAAAAGACTTCCATTCAGTATCGGCAGTTGTATTGGGATAGGGAATGGTTTTCACTTTCCATTCTGCCAAGCGAATTTCCATTGACTTGAGCCATCCCTTTTTGATGTAGATGGTGTTGTTTTTTAAAACCCTTTTTTCTGCGCGAATGGCCCGCGTTCCATGTCGATTCCATTGGTAGTACTCATAGCCAATGATGCTGAAATTGGTCAAAAAACCCAGGATGATGATGAGGGAATAACGCTGAATCCAACGGCTGTCATCCAGCAGACCAAAGAGCAATACAAAGCCGTAAATGAAAAGTTGATGGGGCGCATAGCGGTAGTGCCAGAATTCAGGCTGAATGCAAACGCTGACGAGGATACCGCCCAATAGCCATGGGAATAAGCCTTTTTTGTTTCGCCACACAAGGAACAGAAACAGGGGTATTAGCAACAAGATGAGTTCAGCAGAAAAAGGTCCTAACGGAGCAATGACCATCGGTTGATGCAATCGATAATAGAGAATCGATTCACGAACGGTTTTGCGGTGGAAAAGTTTTTTGGGATGTGATGGAAATTCGTCAGGCGAGGTGTAACCCGGATAATGAAAGGTAGCGGCATTCCATCTTTGCCAGCGGTTCATGTCAAAAAAGTTCTTGGGGTAATGCACTTGCGCTACGCGTGTTCCCTCGTTGTCCTCTCCCATCAAGGGAAAGAAGGGATGCCCTTTGTCTTTCCAGTTGCGCACATAGGTGCAATGACCCACCACAAAAAAAGCGAGAATGAAAATGACAACGCCTCGAGATAAAACATTCCACCAAATCTTTTTGTGTTTAAAAACAACCACCATAAAAAGACCAAAGAAGAAAATACTGGCATAGACCAACCCGGTGAATTTGATGTTGGACAAGTAAATAAAGGCAACACCCACACTGAACCAACGATAGAAGGAAGGACCATCAATGAAGATGTCCGCCAAGAAGATGATCAAAATGAGCATCAGGGAATACAATTGCCCATCGACATAGAAACTCAATGACTGTCCCACAGCCACAGGCGACAAGGCCAGGAGCAAAGCAATCATAGCGGAGACAAAGGGACGTTGTGTCCATCTGAAAAGGGCGCCGAGGGTAATCAGAAAAGAAGTGGCAAGCCACATTAAATTTCCAGCTTTGCTCCATTGGATGTAAGGCAAACATTGGTAAAAGGCAGAGGCTAAAGTCCAAGGCGCCTTGGCGTAATGGTTGACATAATTGGCATTGAAACCTGAGACCGCTTCATGGGCCAAAGGAGTGTCCCAGAAGGGATTCCAACCATTGCGCAAATGGATGATGGCATCTTGGTGGTACCATTGACCATCAAATGAAAGATCGTAAAATAAAAATGCAGCCCATCCACAATAGCCCAGAATGATGAGAAAAATAAAGGTGCTCCAAATTTCTTTTCTGTGGAATTTCCATGCCCAATAAAAACTGATGAGTAGGCCAATGATCGGGCTTGCCCCTAGAGGAGGTAGGCCCAGCATCATGCGCAAGGTTTCCACCACAAAGGTCATGGTGAGAAAGACAAACATCAATTGCCCTGCGCCTTGTAGGTTATGGAAAAATTTGTTTTTCAAATCGTCTACAAGTTAATAAAAAATAACGAGGAACGTTGAATCGCATTATCTTGCCATGGTGCAAAAAAGAGCCACAACATCTGATCCCATTGCCACACCGTTTCCTGCGGTGCATAAATATGTGCTGGACAAGCAGGGTGGCCGTTTGGATTGTGTCGGAGAGAAAGGATCTTACCTCAAGGTTTTTCAATCTGCATTGCATTACTATTTGAACAACAGACAAAACGCCAAACAGAAGCGCCAGTTTTTTAAGGGATCAATGTTGGTGTATTGGGCATATTTTTTCCTGTTGTATTTAAAGACCATTGGAAAAAAGAAAAGCATCCAAACTCCTTATGTTATCCAAGATCCGGGTCGTTTGACAGCCGATGGCAAATCTGTTTTTTTCACCAAGATCATGCAGTCCCTGCAAAATGGAGATTTTACCGTTTTGGTCAAGCGCCGTGAGGCAAAGGGCACACAAGAGCAGCAGATAGAACAAGCGGAAGGGAAATTTGCTTTTCCGGGTGGTCAAGTCTGGAAGCAAATGAAAGACTTGTATGCTGTTTACCAAAAAGCCCAAGATTCTGGTCGTTGGAACGAGGAAGAGTTGCATTATTTGGATTCATCCCTGCATTCTTATTTGATGCGGTACGTGCGTTGTTTGGGGTCATACAATCCAACAGTAACCAAGAAAGTTTTTTTCACGGTGCATTATATCAATGAAGGTTTTATCTGTGCCATGCGGGACATGGGCATTCAGACGGTAGAACTTCAACACGGTCTGATCAGCGGAGCCGATTTGTATTATGTCTATCCTGAGGATTATCGTCCTTGGATCAAAGACATGTTTTTACCGGACTATTTGTTCATGTATGGCGATCTATGGCGCAATCGTTTGCGCCAGGGGATTGAATGGAAACCAGAGCAATTGCTCATGATGGGCGATTATACAGAGCTTTTTGTCCAAGAAGAGGAAAGGAAAAAAAAGGAAAACATCGTATTGATGTGCGCGCAGAAGTTTTTGTCTGACGAGTATTTGCCTTGGATTGAAAAATTGAAAGTTGTCTTAAAAAACCATCCCGATTGGAAGATGGTGGTCAAACTACACCCTTACGAACCCAAGCAGGATGTGCCCAAGTACAAGGCTTTAGCAGATGGTCAAGTGGAGATTGTACAATCGGGTTCATTGAATGATTGGTTTTCAAAATCCAAAATTCAACTGAGCGTGTACAGCACCACGTTTTACGACGCTATTGGCTACGATATCATGAACTATGCTCTGATCCATACAGGTATTTATGATGCCTATGTAGATGAGATGATTGCCGCTGAAGTGGCCGTGGGCATTGAGATGCAAGACGACCCCATTGCGCGTTTTTTACAGGAGGGAGTAAACAGTATCCTCAGCAATAAATCTTCCATTTATAGCCAATGGGATCAGCAACGGTTCAATCAATTTTTGACTGACGCAGAGTAAGCGCTATAGTTGGTAAGGCTCAGCTCATCAAAGAAAATCATGTCGTTTTTTTCTGAATACTGATTCCAAAATTTTTCCAATTCTTCCCAACTGGAAAAACAAATGTTGTTCAGTGTGGATTGGTGCAAGGGAAAATTTTGATGTCGATAAGGGTGAAGCAATGTCTTGCGGCCTGACAAGAGTCGTTCAAAAATAACGGTTGATAAGGTGCCGATTCCAAAATTCTCCAAGTGAAAGGAGTGCGCGGAACTTTTGTTTTTCTCTCCCCAATGAAAAGGAATCGAATTGAAAAACGTTTGGTAATAATTTTCCGTTTTCTCCAAGTGTTTTTTCTCCAAAGGATGCAAGTAAATGACCACTTCCCACATCTTGTTTTCTGCACCGCGCTTGAGCCAAGACAAGATTTGTGTTTCACTGTCCTCAGCTGCTAAACCGTTGTCTGCGCGCGATAGCGCATTGCGCAGCCATTGACCATGTGAGTAGAAAGCAATCTTTTTGTTGTCTGAGGGTGACTTGCTTTCTGGAATATCAAACAAGGTTTCGGCTGGCCAGCGCAACAAATTTTTATAAGAAATACTTTTAGAAAAAAGATTTTTAATTTCCTCCTCTTGGTATGGTGAGGTCACAACCAAGTCACCGCATACCAGGTGATGGTTGTGCACAAACAAAGGAACGATGGACGGGATAAAGGATGTTTGTACACCCAATTGCTGTAGGCAAAGTGAAAGGAGGTTACTGTCAATTTCATAGGGATGAAAGAAAGATACGTGCTGGATGTTTTCTCTTTTAATCCATTGCATGACGCAGGCCATCTCAATGCATTGACGAATTAATAAAGCCCGATTGGCCCGTTGTTTTCTAGAACAAAAACAGTTCACAGCCACCCTCAGCGCGAAAAGATGCAGCAATATTTTTTCCAAGATGTTGGCATGGACATGTTTAAGGGAAATAAGGTCTTTGCCAGCAAAGTGAGAAACTGGTTGCGCATGGAATTGTTGAACGTAAATCAATGCTTTGGGGTCTTTGTAAAAGTCCCAGGTGATGAGCGCGTGGCCTGAGGCATTTGTCTTTTCCGTTCGTTTGAAAAATGCAGCCGAGCCATTGGTCTTAATGACGTGCCGATACCATTCACGCAGTCCAATCCAGCGGTCATTGGAAACAGTGGCATCCAAGCGATAGGACATGTTGTGTTGCAGGCTGAATTGGGCAATATTTTCTTTGGATGTATTTTTTTTAGCACCCAATCCAAAGGATTTAAAAATTTGTATTGCTGATAAAAGCTCGCCCATAATGGTTGTGTGCTAAGATAATCAACCATTGTATCTTTGGCACTGATGACAAAAAAGAATGACCTAGCCTTTTTGAATACATTGCGTGCCATTGCGGCGTGGATGGTTTGTTTGTTTCACGCTTCTTTTTTGTTAAAGGAGTATTATCCATTCACGTATAATGTGCTGTCTTGGGGACAAGAAGGTGTTTATGTTTTTTTTATCATCAGTGGTGTTGTATTGCCTTGGTCCATGGATCAGTCCAATTACCAATGGCGTTTTGCGGGGAAGTTCATGTTGAAAAGGATGTTGCGTTTGTATCCTCCTTTTTTGATTTCCGTTGTGATCTGCGCGTTTGGCTTTTATGGATTAAAGGGGATGCTGGCTCCGGAAGGATTAACCAAAATGTTGCACAGTATCACCTTTGCTGCGCCATTCTTGGGAACCAAGTGGGTCAATGATGTCTATTGGACACTCTTTGTGGAGTTTCAATTTTACCTTTATTTGGCCTTGATTTTTCCATTTTTTATTTCTAAAAAAATGTGGGTGCGAACGGCGGCTTTGGTGTTTACGTTGGCGTTGTCTTTTTTGTCAAAATCGTTTGAGCCCAAAGTGGTCAAGGTGACTTTGCTTTTTCACTTGCCGGTATTCACCATGGGATATTACGTGTATTTGTATTTGAAGGGAAGAATTAAGGCACCAGAGTTTTGGATGGGATTATTGCTGAGCACATTGGTCTGCTTGTATTTGACGGGAATTCTGCACGGATTAAAATGGCGCATTGTGATCACCGCTTTTCTGACAGTTTTGGTTATCATTTGGGTCAAGCAAGGAAACCGTTGGCTGGATCAATTGGGAGAAATATCCTACTCCTTTTACCTCACCCACTGGTTTGTGATTTCTACTTGCAATCATTTCTTTTACCACGACATGCGCTCTCCTTTGGGTAGCGTATTGTTTTTCTTGTTGATTCAGGTAGGTTCTATTGCATTGGCCAAACTCTTTTATCAAGCTGTAGAGAAGCCGTCCCTGCAATGGACCAAGATGGTGCGTTATACTACTGATCCGCCAAAAGTTTAAAGGTCATGCGGTGATGCGGGCAAGGCCCAATCTCGGCAATAGCCGCTCGGTGCTTCTTGGTGGGATACCCTTTGTTGATGTCCCAACCGTAGTGTGAAAATTGTTGGTGCAATAGCGCCATGTGTTCGTCACGGTGAGTTTTGGCAAGGATAGAAGCTGCTGCTATGGATTTGAATTTGCTGTCTCCTTTGATGACACATTGGTGAATGATTCCCACATAAGGTTTAAAACGATTGCCGTCTACCAAAATCAATTCAGGTTGCATGTGGAGTTGATCAATACAACGGTGCATACCCGTGATGGAGGCGTTGAGAATGTTGATTTCATCTATCTCTTGCGGTGAAACCGCCACGACAGCCCAAGCCAGCGCTTGTTCCTCGATGATGGGGCGCAATGCCTCTCGTTTGGCCTCGGTAAGTTGCTTGGAATCATTGAGCCAAGTGTGATCGAACTGATCGGGAAGAATAACCGCTGCGGCAAAAACGGGTCCGGCCAAACAACCTCTTCCAGCCTCGTCACAGCCCACTTCAATGAGGTCTTTGCTCCACCTACTTTGCAACATGGCTATTCAATGTTTGTTGTATGCTATGCCAAAATAGATCGGTGGCTTTCTCCCAGGTATATTTTTCGAGAATCTGGTTTTTAGCCAGATGCCACTGCTGGTGTTGGGTATCAAAACGCGAGAGGATACCGAGTTGATGTGTCATATCGTCCACATTAAGCGCATCGGCATACAAGATGGCATCTCCGCCAATTTCAGGCATGCTGGAGTTGTTGGCGGCCAATACCGGAACATCACACTGCAGCGCCTCAATGATTGGGATTCCAAACCCTTCATACAAGCTTACCATAACCAGACCATTGGACGCCGCCAGGAGCGTCAATAATTCATCCCCATCTCTTCTACCTAACCAATGCGCATCAGTGATGTTTCCATACGCCTCTTGAGCGTCTTGATGGAAAAGCGCAGCACCAACAATGATGAAGTGATAATCGGGATGATTTTTTTTGAACTGCTGAAACGCCTGTAGTATGCGATCTAGGTTTTTTCTGGGATGCAATGATCCAATAAAAATGAAATATGGTTTACCGTTGGTGTATTGATTTCTGATGGCTGCTTGGTGCGCACCATCGATTGGCCCCCAATCGGGATTGGTTCCGTTGCAGAGGACATCTATTTTTTCTGAGGAAACACCAAAAGTTTGTTCAATGTCTTTTTTCGAAAATTGACTTACCGTTGCAATGCGTGTTGTCTTTTTTACCAACGCGCGGGTGTGTTGGTTCCAATACCGGGCGTATTTGGCAGGAAGTAGTTCTGGGTAATGAACAAAGTTAAGATCGTGGATTACGTTGAGTTGTGGACAGGGACAACGCATGGATCCGTGCCCATCAGGCGAAACAAAAATGTCTGCGTTGATTTTTTTTAGTTTTCTGGGTACACTCCAATCAAACCACCAATCAAAGAGCCAAGGGCGACGAGCTGGAGGAAATAAGGTGTGACAAAAAACATTGGGACTTTTTGGAATTAAAGAAAAATTGGCGTGATCAAACAGCAGGTGGAATTCATGTTCGGGATGCCGCTGAATGAGGCGGATAAGTATTTCCAAAGTAAAACGACCAATACCCTCGATTTTACCGGGTTTGAGTAGGCGGGTATTGATTGCAATTTTCATGAAAAAAAAAGCCACGCGCAGGCGTGGCAATTTAGTATAATTCTGTTACGAACTCAATTATAAACGCTCGATTCCTTTGTGACGACGCTCATCAGAAACAGTCAATTTCTTACGACCCTTGCGGCGACGTGCGTTAAGAACGCCACGACCAGCAGCGTCTGCCATTCTTTTACGGAATCCGTGTTTGTTACGGCGTTTTGTATTCGAGGGTTGGTAAGTACGTTTCATAATCGTCAATGTTTTTTATAACGGGTGGCAAATATACAACTTTTCAACAATTTCCACAAAGGTTAGGGCTTCTTTTTTTTTAAATCCGACTTTTTTATCGGTTTTTCAAATTTGATAGGAAGCTTCTTACTGATTTTCAGCGCCTTACCTTCTACATATCCTTCCCCGCCAATGAGTATTTCATCAGCAAAAAGGATGGCAAAACCACTGGAAAGGGCGGCTTCAAAGTTGGCTTCTGTACCTTTGATTTTTAATAAGTGTTCATTTTTGCTTTGCTTGGGGACCAATAAATGTTCTGCCAATCGAACGCGGGCCACTTTTCTTCCTTGCAAGGAAAGATCAATGTCCGCATCAGTAAGCTCCACAGAAAAGCGGTTGGGGTTGTTGATGGTCACCTTTAATGTACCCTCAACCCCTTGCGCCCCAATCTCCTGAAACTCCAATTGTCGGACATTCTCTACCGTGACATCTTTGTACACGTGACAAGAAGCCAACATCCAGCAAAACAGAACAACCCAAAAACGCATTACTTGGAGAAATTGTCAAAGAAATAAGGAATGGTTTCGATGCCTTTGTAATAATTGAACAATCCATAATGTTCATTGGGTGAATGCAACGCATCGCTGTCCAAACCAAATCCCATCAACACGCTCTTCAATCCCAAGTCAGATTCAAACATCGCAACGATTGGAATAGAACCGCCGCCGCGGGTTGGAATAGGCTTCTTACCGTAGGTTTTTTCCATGGCATCGCTGGCCGCTTTGTAGGCCTTACTATCGGTTGGCGTTACTACTGGGTTTCCACCATGGTGCGGACGTACCTCAATACGAACGCCTTTGGGCGCAATCTTCATGAAATGGTTGGTGAACTTTTCCGTAATCTCCTCTTGTGTTTGATGAGGTACCAAACGCATGGAGATCTTGGCAAAAGCTTTTGATGGCAATACAGTCTTGGATCCCTCACCGATGTAACCACCCCAAATACCATTGCAATCTAAGGTTGGACGAACGCCAGTGCGCTCGATGGTGGTGTAACCCGCTTCACCGTATACGGCCTCAATATTCAAATCTTTGCAGTAATCGCTTTCGCTGAAAGGTGCCAAGTTCAAGGCTGTTCTTTCCTCCGCAGTCAATTCCAAGACGTTGTCATAAAAGCCGTCAACGGTGATGTGGTTGTTGTCATCGTGCAATGAAGCAATCATTTTGGCCAACACATTGATGGGGTTGGCTACAGCACCTCCGTATACACCACTGTGTAAGTCGCGGTTGGGTCCAGTAACTTCAACTTCCAAATAGCTCAAGCCACGCAATCCGCAGTCGATGCTGGGACAATCATTGGCAATCACACTGGTGTCTGAAATCAAAACGATATCGGCTTGTAATCTTTCTTTGTTGGCGCGGCAGAATGGTCCCAAGTTGGAGCTGCCACACTCTTCTTCCCCTTCAATCATGAACTTCACATTGCAAGGCAAAGAGTTGGTTTTGTTCATCGCTTCAAAAGCTTTGACATGCATGAACATTTGTCCTTTGTCATCACAAGAACCACGGGCGAAAATAGCGCCCTGAGGATGTACTTCAGTTACTTTGATGGTGGGTTCAAATGGAGGAGTATCCCACAAGTCAATGGGATCGGCCGGCTGAACATCATAGTGACCATATACCAAAACCGTTGGAAGGCTGGGGTCAATCATTTTTTCTCCGTACACAATCGGGTGACCTTCTGTTTTACAAACTTCTACTTTGTCAGCACCCGCCTCAATGAGGTTTTTGGCTACCAAATCTGCACAACGGGCTACGTCTGCATTGTAGGCAGAATCAGCGCTCACGCTGGGGATTCTGATGAGTTCAAACAATTCGTTTAAGAAACGATCTTTGTTGTCTAAAATGTATTTTTGAGCTGCTTCCATGATCTTAAAATTTCGTTGTGCAAGATAAAGCTTAGTTCGCACATCACCACGTTATATTTGCCAACGAATGTCACTACTTTCATTTGAAAATACAGCCATCGCTTTCAAGGGGAAAGACGATGCCGCATTGCGCCGTTCTTATTGGCTTTTTAAGCTGATTGGAAATCCTTCAATGGTCAGGATTGGCGGGACTTTGACAAATTTTGCATTGGGAATTGGCTTTCCAATAGGATGGTTGATCAAGAACAATATTTTTGCGCAATTCTGCGGCGGCGAAACTGTGGAAGAATGCAAGGCTGCTTCGGCCAGATTGGCCGAGTATGGCATCGGTACCATCTTGGACTATTCGGTAGAAGGAAAAGAAAAGGAGTCGGACTTTGATGCCACAGCGGATGAGATTATTTGCACCATTGATGCCGCCAAAGGCAATCCGCACATTCCATTTTGTGTATTCAAAGTAACGGGTATTGCACGATTTGAATTGTTGGAAAAACAGAACGAAGTAGTTCGTGGTACTTTAACACAACTGGCAGAAAAGGATCAAGCGGAATGGAATAGAGTGGTTCAACGTGTGTTGCTCATCTGTCAAGCCGCTTATGATGCGGATCAGCGCATATTTATTGATGCAGAGGATTCATGGATACAAGATGCCATTGACGCTTTGTGTCATGACATGATGGAGAAGTTCAATCATCAAGCGCCTATTGTTTATAATACGGTCCAATTGTATCGACATGATCGATTGGAATTTTTGAAGAATGCGCATGCTTGGGCCAAGGATAAGGGGTTGCATTATGCGGTGAAGTTGGTTCGCGGTGCCTACATGGAAAAGGAGGGCAAGCGCGCAGCTGAGATGGGCTATCAAAACCCGATACAACCCAGTAAGGAAGCTACGGACAACGATTTTAATGCGGGCGTTAAATATTGTTTGGACAATTTGCAAAACATGGCTTTGTGCTGTGGCTCGCACAATGAAGAATCGTCCATGTTGTTGGCCCAGTGGATGGAAGAAAGGGGAGTTGTCAAAAATGACAACCGCGTCGCTTTTGCGCAATTGTTTGGGATGAGTGATCACATCAGTTACAATCTTGCCGATGCGGGATACAATGTCGTGAAGTACCTGCCTTATGGTCCCATCAAAGAAGTGATGCCTTATTTGTTGCGTCGCGCACAGGAGAACACTTCTGTGAAAGGACAGACCAGTAGAGAGTTGGGGTTGATATTGAAGGAGAGGAGACGGAGAATGAAGAGATGAGGTGATGAAGTAGCTAGAGCGGTGCTTCGCTACAGAGCGATTCGCCGTGAAGGGTTTAAATATTTACCAGTTCATAATTCGTACTTCGTCCGTTCTCATTTGTAGGTTGTAAGATTCCTTTTTGTACCAAATCTTTGATATCTCTTAATGCTGTATCAGATGAGGTCTTATTGATTTTCGCCCATTTTGAAGTTTGCAGTTTACCTTCGAAATTTTCAAATAGTAGGTTCAATATTTTCCTTTGTCTTTCGTTGATTGGTGTTTTTTCATGCCGTTTCCAGAACGCGGCTTTTTTCAATATTTGTTGCGTAGTATTTTCAGTTCCGAGCATCGCGTTTTTTAAGCAATGAAGAAACCAATGCAGCCAATCTGTTATGTCTCCAGAGTTGTGTTGAACCTTCTGTAGGACGGCATAATATTTTTTTCGTTCTTCCAATATCTGACAGGACATGCTGTAAAAGCGTTGTCCGCTGCCTTCTGCGCGCGCCAAAAGCATGTCAGTTATTGCGCGGGCAATACGACCGTTTCCGTCGTCAAAAGGGTGAATGATGATGAACCAGAAATGAGCAATGGCCGCTTTTATCACTGGATCCAATTTGCTTTCGCTGTTCAACCATTTCAAGAACTTTTTCATTTCACTTTTGATATGTTTTGGTGCAATGGCTTGGTAATGCACTTTCTCTTTTCCCATAGGCCCCGATACCACTTGCATTTCACCAGATCGATAGCAGCCAACTTCAATGGAATAAGGTCCACTGAATCCTGTGGGGAATAACGCGGCATGCCAACCCAAAAGGCGTTTTTCAGTTAATGGCGAATCAAACCTTTGTGTAGCATCTAACATCATTTCCACGACACCTTCGATATGGCGGCTGCTTTTTACAATCCCTTCGGTATTGATACCAAGTCGGCGAGCGATGGAAGAGCGAACTTGGTCGAAGTTCAGCAGTTCGCCTTCAATCTCAGAAGATTTAACAACGTCAAGTGTAAGCGCTTTAAGGCTAGCCTCTTCCATTGCGGAAAACCCAAGTGCATTCATATGACCGATGATTTTTCCTTGCATTAGACGCACCTCACCGAAAATGCTGCTGATTTCCGCGGCATGCCAAACAAAGTCTGTCCAGTTTTTATGTTCGTAGATGTACTTATTCACTTTTGACATTTGCGGTAAATATACAATTCAATCGCCGCAAATATGCGGTGATTAATTCAAATAATTACCGCAGACCGAAAATGAGTAGATCGTACTTCCCAATCGACTTGAGCGTTGGGGTTGATTTTGAGGGAGAGGGAAAGAAGAGATGAAGCAGCGATGTGTTATGAATAAGACCTAATGATTAAAGGACTGAATTGAAACAATCTCAATCTTACCCGATCTCGAAATTAGTCCTGGATTGATACCGGGTTTTCCCTCAGGAATGTCTTGTTTCAATTGTTTGTAATAATCCACCCACGCGGGAAAAAATGCATTGGTTTTGGGATCCTTGAAGGTCATGGGGTTCAACGCAAAAAAGTCTTTGGAATCATTGGCTTCTTTGAAGGCTTCGTATAACAACTCGCTGCAATACCAACTGTTGTTGTTCATCAAGAAAACATCGTCGTAAGGCTCACCGATATGCGCTTTGGCTTTCAATGCAGCTTTTGCAACTAGGGGATGGTATTTCTCCAAGACTCTACCAACGGTAATGTTTTGAATCGATGCTGTATCGCCACTGCGGGCAAAGAAGTTGCGCAAAGAAGTAACTTGAACCTTATCACCAATGGCTTCCACCACTTGCAGGGTGTCATTGATTTTAACCACCATCGCGCAGTGAGAAAAATCTTTTCCGTTTAACCCATCGGTGACGGCTTCGACGGCATCGCATAATTCGCCGCAATTGAGATCTTGAAAGAGTAAATCACCTTCTTGCAAATTAATAATAGGTGCAGATGGAGAGCTGAGAGGGGTGTTGGAACATCCAGTTGCTGTGAGGCTGGAGATGATTATGAAGAAAAAGTATCTATTGAGGTTAATCTTCATTTTTTCATAATGGACACAAAACGGTTGTATTTTTTTAAGGCACGTTTTAGCGACTGGCTGGGAAAATTTGGATGGATAATGGCATGAAAAAAATTTGACTATCTTTTTCAGAAATTATGATTTGTTCTTTTTGTTCCTTCATTTCTATTGGCTTTATTTTTTTACAACAGCGTGTGCATCAATCCAATGTTTAATCTCATCAAATCGTATTTCTCCTGTACTAGCCGCGTCTTTAAGTTCAATCATTGCGCGAGCTTTTCAAGCAATTCTTTATCCTCAGATAGAATTTGACGTAAGTTATTGGTCAGTTTTACTTTGTCTGCGGGTTGTTCTTGAAGCTCTTTGAGAAAATCAAGAACATCTTGTAAAACACTTTCAGGAACGTTGTCAAGTACCTTTTGTATTTCTGTTTGGATTTGCAACTTAGTCATACTTAAAGATAGAATAAAGAAATTAAAATTTCTACTTCACAATCTCCAACGGAACCCTCGCCATCAAAAGCGCCAGGATGCTTCCACCTAGGATGACGCGGTACCAACCGAAAGGGGCAAAGCCCTTGTTTTGCAATATTTTCATCAAGGTTTTGATGGATAGGAAGGCGACAGCCGCCGCTACGACACAACCCAACAACATGATGCCCCATTGGTCTGTAATGATGTGGTAATCGATTTTAACCACATCATACGTCTTTTTCAATGATGCCGCAAACATGGTGGGAACGGCCAAAAAGAAAGAGAATTCTGCAGCCTGTTTCTTGTTCCATCCAGACATCATTCCGCCAATGATGGTGGCTGCTGAGCGAGATACTCCGGGGATAAGCGCAATGCATTGGAACAATCCAACCACAAACGCATTCTTCCGTGTTACGGGAGCTTCTTCTGCATGTAGGTTTTGGCCAAACCACTTATCAGAATAAATCAAGATCCATCCGCCCAACAACAATGAAACCGCCACAATGTCCACTTGCTCCAACATGTCGTCAATCAAATCGCCAAACAACAAACCCATAATGGCAGCTGGAATAAAGGCAATAAACAATTTAACATAAAAGTCAATGGACTGAAAAAATCGTTTCCAATACAAAAACAATACGCTGGTGATGGCGCCAAATTGAATGATAACGGTAAAGGCTTTGGTAAACTGATTGGACTCCACGCCCATGATGGCTTGGGTGATGATCATGTGCCCCGTGCTTGAAATGGGCAAAAACTCCGTGATGCCTTCTACGATGGCAATGATGATGGCTTCTAAAATCCCCACGGTTTACTTTCTTTTGGATGCTACAGCAGCAGCATCGCTTTTCTTGATTCCGGTTTCAGACTTATCACGGTACATGATGGCAACGCCAATCACAACATATCCAATTAAAACCACAATGGGCGCTACGGTGATGCGGCGCGCACTAAAAAGCTCTTCCGCATTGAATTCATCAGCGCTGGTAGCCGCGCCACCACTCATTAAAAAATATCCGATAATCAATAACAACAAACCTGCTCCGAGGATGTAGTAATTCTTTTTTCCAAATGCAAATGACATGGCGCTAAGATAATAAGACTTTATTCCTTTTTTACACTATCCTATCTTTGCAACATGTCAAGAGTCTTAACTGGAATTCAAAGCACCAACGTTCCCCACTTGGGAAATATCTTGGGCGCCATCTTACCCGCCATTGAAATGAGCAAGGAAGGCAACAACGATTCGTTTTTGTTCATTGCCAATTTTCACTCCCTCACGCAAATCAAAGACGCTGAGCGGATGCGCAACAACACACTTGCTGTAGCTGCCACATGGTTGGCGATGGGATTGGATCACCACAAGACGGTCTTTTACCGCCAAAGCGATGTTCCCGAGGTGGCAGAGCTATGCTGGTACTTGTCTTGCTTGACGCCTTATCCCATGTTGGCCAATGCGCATAGTTTTAAAGACAAGAGCGATCGCCTGTCAGATGTCAACGCAGGTCTTTTTACCTATCCGGTGTTAATGGCAGCAGATATTTTGTTGTACGATGCAGACCACGTACCAGTAGGAAAAGACCAAGTGCAGCATTTGGAAATCACGCGGGATATCGCCAGTACTTTTAATCGTTTGTTTGGTGAAACCCTAGTTGTCCCAGAAGTCAAATTGAGCAAAGACACGATGTATGTTCCCGGAACCGACGGACAAAAAATGAGTAAGAGTTATGACAACTTCATCAATATTTTTCTTCCTGAAAAAGAATTGAAGGACGTCATCAACAAAAAGATTGCCACCGATAGCACCGCATTAGAAGATCCCAAAGATCCCAATGCCAATGCGATTTGTGCGTTGATGCAATTGATTGCGGGAGATCAACCGACACAAGAATTGCGCGATAAATTAACCGCTGGTGGATACGGCTGGGGACATGCGAAAAAAGATTTGTTGGGCGCTATTTTAGATCGTTTCAAAAATGAACGCGAACAATTCAACCATTGGATGTCACATCCTGAAGCCTTGGAAGAAGTGTTGCAAGAAGGAGCGGTAAAGGCCCGTTTGGTGGCACAAGCCACTTTGGGTAGGGTGAGAGAACGTTTGGGTTATTGATTACTTCAATCCAGTACTTCCAAATCCTCCTGCACCCCTTTCAGTAGAGGGTAATGCGTCTGTTGGTTTCCAAGACAATGTTTCATGTTTGGCCAGAACCATCTGAGCAATGCGCTCTCCAGGTTCAATGGTGAAGGAAATGTTGCTGAGATTGACCAATAAAACGTTGATTTCTCCGCGATAATCCGCATCTATGGTCCCAGGGGTATTGAGTACCGTAATCCCATGCTTGAAAGCCATGCCACTTCTTGGACGAATTTGAATTTCATATCCCAATGGGATGGCAACAAAAAGTCCAGTTGGGATCAATTGTCTTTCCAAAGGAGCAAGTTCAATGGACTCATTGGTGTTGGCACGAATGTCCAGTCCTGCAGCGCCTTCAGTGGCATAGGCAGGCAGTTCAAACGCAGATTGATTGATGATGGCTACCTCAATCATTTTCCCTCGAAAGTTGGTTTTCTTTTTTCCATGAAAGCTGTTGTACCCTCTTTGAAATCGGCAGTACCAAAGCATTCTCCGAACTCTTTGATTTCTGTATTCAATCCAGTTTCTGCATAAGCATAACCAGACAATACCGAACGCAATGCTGCGGAAATCGCTCTGGGAGAATTGGTCGCGATTTTTTGAGCCACTGTCAAGCATGTGTTTAACAGCTCATCTTGCGGAACCACTTGGTTCACCAATCCCCACTCTTTGGCTTCTGCAGCGCCAATCATTTGCGCGGAAGTGATCATCTCCATGGCCTTTCCTTTGCCCACCAATTGCGCCAAGCGTTGGGTACCACCGTAGCCAGGAATGACACCCAAGGTTACCTCAGGTAATCCCAATTTTGCATTTTCAGATGCGTAACGGAAATGGCAACTCATGGCCAATTCTAATCCACCGCCCAAAGCAAAACCATTGACTGCAGCGATGACTGGCTTGCTCATGTTCTCCACGCGATTGAACAACAAATTGTGCCCATCACGGCTTAATGCTTCGCCTTGCTCAACAGAGAAGTTGGCAAACTCCTTGATATCTGCACCCGCCACAAAAGCTTTTGTTCCTGATCCAGTGATGATGATGCAACGAACAGAAGCATCGCTGTCAGCGGCGTTTAACGCGCTGTTCAATTCTTCGATGGTTGCTTTGTTCAAAGCGTTCAATTGATCAGGACGTTGAATGGTCAAAACAAGAACAGCATCTTGTTGGTCAAGGGAGATAAAAGAGTAAGCCATGTTTTTATTTATGAGGGCAAATGTAAAACAATCACCTGAGAATGGTGACATGACCGCGATAAAGCTGATCGCCTTCCGGCAACTTAAATTGCAGTTCCCACACATAAGCATCTTGTGGTACAAAGTACCCATTGAAACTCCCATCCCAACGCTTGTTTTGGTCATTGGTAAAGAAAACCAAGCCTCCCCAACGGTCAAATACCCGAAACGCGAAGTTGTCTAGTTTTGTTCTGGACACCACACCAAAACCGTCGTTGATTTGGTCGTTGTTGGGGGTGAAGGTATTGGGGACCCAAAAAGGAAAAAGAGGCACTACCCAAATGCTATCCGATGCGCCACAGCCCGCGTCATCAGCCACAGAGAATTGATACAAAGTAGGGATGATGGGGTCGGCCATGGTCTGTGCGCAAGTGTCACATGAGAGGTAGATTGTTGGTTCCCATTGTCCTGTAGGAATATTGGATACAATGGGAATTTGAACAGCGTCAGGATAATCAAAGGTGATGCTGTCTTCCATCAACAGATTGGGCAAGGGGAGAACATTGATCCAAATAGATTGACGATCAGAACAACCCAGCGCGTTGTTTCCAATGACAACAAGACTGTCTGATTGCGATGGAATGAGAACAGCACTGTTGTTGTTATCCAGCACAACCCATTCGTTGGGTATCCAAGTGTAAGCATCAGCACCATTGGCCAAAGCAAAAACACTATCCCCTAGGCAGAGCTCTTGATTGGCAATAAGTGAAACATTGAGTTCAATAACATTGACCCAAAAAGATGCTGTTCCAGACCCGCAACTGTTGGTCATGTCAACAGACACCAAAGTGGATTGATTACCAGTAAAAGTGGGATTTTGTGTATTGGGGTTGTCAAACAATGCAACGGGACTCCAGCTCCATGAATCGGCCGTTTCCGCATTTAGGCTGATGTTTTCACCAAAGCAAACATCTACATCAGAGTATGGATTGACGGCAGGAAGACTATTGAAAACACTAACCGTTGTGGATTCAGCAGTAACACAGCCTTCAGCGGTTGTGATGGTGACCGTGTAGGTTGTGGTGCTTATTGGAGAGGCAATGGGTTGGTCAATGTTATCCGCTGACAGGGTGCTTCCATTGTCCCAAATATAGTCTGCGCCACCGGTTGCCCAGAGGTTTGCTGTTTGTCCTGCACAAATGCTTTGATTGTCTGAAATATCAGTATTGACAGGAATTACATTGACATCAATGGTTGCGTTGGCGACACCACATTGGTTTTGCGTGGTGGCAGTGTAAGTGATATTTCCTGGCGGTGTTGTTTGCGGATTGGGCAGGGTATTGTCGTCTAAAAACATATTGGGTAGCCAAGAAACATCACCGTTTGCTGAGGCATTGAGCTGAATCGTTTCTCCTTGACAAATTCCATTGATGGGGCTAATGTTAACGGTAGGGTCTTCAATCACCTCAATGTTCAACGTCACAGTGTCACCAAGAAGACAAAGTACTGCATCAGAAGCAATGAGTTCGACTTCATAATTTCCCGGTGTGGTATAGGCGTGGATGGGCTCTGTTAAAGTTGAAGTATTGCCGTCGCCAAAGTCCCAGTGGTATAGGCTGGCTCCAGTGCTTTCATTGTAAAAGGTGACGGGTTGATTCAAGCAGACTTGTGGGGGAATGTTGGAAGAGGCAGCTGCGTAAATGGGGCTGAGAGAAAGTTTGAATACACCTAGATTGCAGCCGCTACTGGGATTGGTCGCACTATAAGCTCCTGGTGATGTAGGAAAGTCATCATTGGCTTGACAGCCTGCACATACTGCCTGATAAACATATCCATTTTTACTAAAACGCGATGTTCCGCCATCTACATGTTCCTCAGAAACATTCCCTCCGTAGTAGGATGCATACAATAAACCGGTTGCATTTGGAGACAACACGCACAAGTAAAAGTCGGAACCATCTGTAGTAGCTTGTTGCGCATCTGCAGAGGTGGGTAATCCATTTGTTGTACTAAAAACAGCCATGCAGGAATAGGGCGACCCACCGCAGTTTTGATTCACACCGCCTCCCCAACCACTGAAAAAGATCTGCTCGCAATCGCTCACCAAAAAGGCTGTTGGAGAAATATCCACCTCACCGCTGCCGGTCCCGATGGTGGTATTCCAAATTTGACTGGTCAATTGATCATTGAATTTTTTGATATATATACCACTATTGGCTTGGCCATAACAACCGCCTGATATGGGCATGGCACCGGTGGTTTGGCCCAAAATATAGATGTTGTGGTTGACATCTGTTTGAATGAAAAAAGTTTGGTCAGCACCATCCGTTCCAATGAAAGTACCATTGACGATACTCCAAGTAGTGGGATTGATTTTTAATACAAAACCATCCACACCACCATTGTGCGATGCATCAAATCCATTGGCCGGAATGGGGAAGTTGTTGCTGTCCGTTCCGCCGCTGATGAGAATGTCTCCGTTGCCTGCAAACTGCACGGCGTAGAGTGCATCGTTGCCACTGCCGCCAATGAATGAGGAGAATATCAGATTGTCTAAATTGGGAGAAAGAACCATTAATAATCCATCACTTAAGCCCCCATTGTAACTGGACTGAATGGCATTTGCTGTTACAGGAAAATCACCACGAACGGTAGAGGCTACCACGATGTTTCCATTGGGGTGCAGGTTGATTTCGCCGCGGAATGCATCACCATAATTGTAAAACAATCCGGGAGCAAAATTGAGTCCGTCCAACTGGTCATTGCCCATGAAAGTGGAAGCTACCAATGCGCCGCTGCTTTCGATTTTGGAAATGAAAAGGTCGGTCCCTTGAGGCAGATTGCCATAAAAAAATGTATTCATGGGTTGGGGAGCTCCAGGATTGAATTGCGTGTCGTATCCTCCGGGCTGGGTTGGAAAATTGCTGCTTCCTGTAGCGCCCATGAGGTAAATGTTGCTATTGGCATCGCAGACAATACTGTGGGGCGTTTCTTGTGAGCTGCCGCCGATAAAAGTGGAATAAAGCAAGGCGCTTCCATCTGAATTGAACTTGGAAATCACGATGTCATAAATGTTTCCATTGGTTGTGTTAAAGTTCAATGAAAATGCGTTGGGTGTAGTAGGGTAATTTTGACCAAACACCACAGCGCCGCTGACCAAATGACCTTCTGGATCATCCGCCGCAGTGAATCCGAAATTCGCCGAAACAGAGCCGATGTAGGAAGAAAAAACAATCTCGGGATCAATGATGAGATCGATATTGGGGTCATACTTTCCCAATTCAAACTGGACGGTATTTTTTTTCAAGACAAACGCACAAGGCACAGTGACAATTTTCCCTTGAATAAATTGAAATGCGTACGGTTGGGTTTCTTGGATTTGTCCTGTGTTGGTTTGTATGATGAGCG
>CAMCTV010000020.1 GCA_945878635.1 Chryseobacterium gleum
GATGTGCACCCCAGAGAAATCATCATCCCCACCGAAAATCCAAACCTGGATTTGATTCCTGCCCACATCGACCTTGTCGGCGCGGAGATTGAATTGATCAGCTTGGAAAAAAGAGAATACCAAATGCGCGCCGCATTGGAAAAGGTGAAAGA
The DNA here is from genome assembly GCA_945878635.1 of Chryseobacterium gleum. GTDB lineage: Bacteria > Bacteroidota > Bacteroidia > Flavobacteriales_D > Sanyastnellaceae > CAMCTV01. Next base: position 153 of record CAMCTV010000020.1, read on the forward strand.
CGATTATGATTTCATCATCATCGACTGCTCCCCTTCTCTTGGCCTTGTAACGGTTAACGCATTGTCTGCTTCAGACAGTGTTATCATTCCGGTCCAGTGCGAATACTTTGCCTTGGAAGGTTTGGGCAAACTTTTGAATACCATCAAAATCGTACAACAAAAACTCAATCCGGAGTTGTCCATTGAAGGCATTTTGTTAACGATGTACGATACCCGCTTGCGCTTGAGCAACCAGGTATTGGAAGAAGTGAAAGTGCATTTCCAAGAATTGGTATTTGACACGGTGATTCACCGCAATACCACATTGGGTGAGGCACCCAGCTTTGGTCAAACCATTATCATGCACGATGCGAGCTGCAAAGGTTCCATCAATTATTTGAACTTGGCCAGAGAGATTCTACAAAAGAATGACATGACCAAAATGAAGGGAGAGGATAAATACATCGACGTAGACAATGGCTAAGAAACAAGCATTAGGACGCGGATTGAGCGCATTGCTCGAGAACGCAGGTAATATCGTTAAAGATAAAAACGAAACCAAAGCTGCAGTTGCGGTTCAACCCGAACCCGCTGTAGAATTAAAAGACAACGAGACCATCGGCCACATTGCCGGTGACATCTCCCTCATTTCAGTGGCTTGGATTGAAGCCAACCCTTTCCAACCCCGTCAAGAATTCTCTCCAGACGCCCTGATTGACTTGGCGCAGAGCATTCGCGAATTGGGTTTGATTCAACCCATCACGGTTAGAAAAATATCAGCCAAGAAATACCAAATCATCAGTGGTGAACGCCGCTTCCGTGCCTCTCAAATGGCAGGATTGGACGAAGTTCCCGTTTATGTGCGTGCTGCGGACGACCAAGGCATGTTGGAGATGGCATTGGTGGAAAACATCCAACGTGAAAACCTCAACGCCATCGAGGTGGCCATCTCTTTCAAACGTTTGATGGAAGAATGCAGCCTAACCACTGAGGCGTTGGCGGAGCGTGTGGGTAAGGACAGAACAACAGTGACCAACTATGTTCGTCTTCTAAAATTGCCACCAGATATCCAAATGGGCATCATTGAAAAGCGCATTTCCATGGGACATGCACGTGCTTTGATCAATATCCCTGAGTCCAAACAATTGAACATCTACAAAACCATCATTGAGAAAGACCTCAGTGTGCGCAAGGTGGAAGAGTTGGCCAAAGAAGACGATGTGCCCAAATTGTTCCGACCTGCAAAAGTCATTTTGCCCGTAGAGTTTCAAAAGATGCAAGCTGAATTGCGCTTGAAATATGGAAAGAGAGCCAAAGTGCAACGTGCAGACAGCGGCATTGGTAAATTGGAGATTCCGTTCAACAATGATGATGATTTGCAACGCATCATCGATCTATTGGGATTGTGAGACTTGCGCTCTTCATAGTTTGTTTATGGCCATTTTGTCTTTTGGGACAAAGTGAAATTGACACCACTACTTCAGCTCCGAGCGCAAAAAGAACTTTCCACGACAAATGGAATGAGCAACCTTCGCCTTTGAAGGCCACTGTTTTTTCAGCGGTGCTGCCAGGGGCGGGGCAGGTCTACAACAAAAAGTATTGGAAGGCTCCCATTGTTTGGGCGGCTGTCGGAACCTGTGTTTACTTTATAGGACGAAACGGCAAGGAGTATCAGTATTACAAGTCGGAATACATCAAGGCTGCGGATACCGATCCGCTAACGATGAGTGAATTCACAGCGGACCAAATCAAGCCGGTCATGGATACCTACCGACAATGGTTGGACTTGAGCTACTTCAGTTTGCTGGGGGTTTATGCACTTCAAATCATCGATGCGCATGTGGACGCGCATTTGTCATCCTTTGACATCAGTCGCGATTTGAGTTTGCATTGGGCACCAGTTCGCATTCAGCAGCCGGGACAATCCAAACTTGGATTATCTTTATCGCTACAATTTTAAAGCATGCGAGTAGCCATTTTGGGATATGGTAAAATGGGCAAAGCCATTGAACCCATTCTTATCGAACGAGGACATGAGATTGTTCTAAAAGTCAACAGCGAAAACCCGCTTAAATCTTCGGATTTGAATGGTGTTGATGTTGCCATAGAAGTCAGTCGTCCTGATTTGGCGATGTTTCACATTGAACAATGTTTGTCCGCCAAAGTTCCCATTGTGGTGGGAACAACAGGATGGTATCAGCATTTGACAGAAATAAAAACCAAGGTTGAAAACGAAGGATTACACCTTTTGTATGCCACCAATTTTTCAATTGGGGTGCACATGGTATTTGCCCTGAATCAAATCTTGGCCAAATGGATGAATCAATATCCTGGCTATACACCCAGCATCGAAGAGATCCACCACACCGCCAAACTAGACGCCCCGTCTGGTACAGGTATCACATTGGCTGAAGGCATATTGGACAACCTGGATAGAAAAGACCATTGGGTGAACCGTTTAAGCGAAACAGAAAATGAATTGGCTTTAACTTCTATTAGAGAAGAAAATGTTCCTGGCACGCACACCGTTTCGTATGTTAGCAGTGTGGATACCATTGAACTAAAACACATTGCACACAACCGAAATGGATTTGCACTTGGGGCTGTTCAAGCAGCTGAGTGGCTCATCAAAAATCCAGGTATTCACAGCATGCAAGAATTTTTAAACTTTACAACGATATGACCATCGGACTTCCTGAGTTGCTTTTTTTCATACTCATCGTCATTTACTGCATTACCCTTCCTAAAATATTGGCCCGAGCAGGTCAAAAATCTTGGATGGCCTACTTTCCCATTTTGCAATTTTTTCCATGGATGAAAGCCATCCAACGTCCTTGGTATTGGGCGTTGTTGATGTTGGTACCAGGAGTGAATTTCATCATGATGGTGATCGCACAAGTAGAATTGGGCATAGCCTTTAATCAGCGCAGCACCAAAGAACAATGGCTATTTGGCGCATTGCCCTGGTGGCGTTTGATACAACTTGCCTTCAAACAACAAAACATAGAATATGTTGGACCACGTTCATGGGAAGGGAAGAAAAAAAGTTTTTCACGCGAATGGAGTGAGGCCCTATTGTTTGCCGTTGTTGCAGCAACAGTGATTCGCAGCTTCTTTTTAGAGGCCTTCACCATCCCTACACCATCCATGGAAAAGAGCATGTTGGTAGGCGATTATTTGTTTGTCAGCAAATTCTCATACGGAACCAAGTTGCCACAAACCCCCATGAGTGTGCCATTCATGCACAACGCTCTTCCATTCAGTGGTATGCCCAACAGCTATTTGGAGTGGTTTACCCTTCCCTACTTCCGACTACCCGGCATTGGAAAAGTAGAACGTTTTGATCCTGTGGTTTTCAATTTCCCTCATGGCGATACCATCTTGGTTGACCCGTATTATGCCGGTCACGATTACTACGGCATATTGAGACAAGAGGCCATGTTCATGGCTCAAGGATTTGACAACTATGCCAAAGATCCTGAGAAGTTCGAGGCATTGGCCAGAAAGAACTTTACAGAAAAGAAGGTATGTGTTTCTTGTGCCGCACAAAAAGGATTGAGAAAGGCTTTGCCCATTGGTGGATTGCGTTACCGCCCAATGGATAAAAAAGAAAACTACATCAAGCGTTGCATTGGTTTACCTGGTGATGAGATTAAAATCAAACACCGCCAAGTATTCATCAATGGACAGGCCATTGAAAATCCAGAAGGATTGATGTTCAACTATGAATTCTTGTTGAAGAATCCTGCTTATGCCAACAGAATCCAAAGCAAATACAGCATCAACATTGACGATTTGAACAATGTCCCTGACTCCTTGGGACAGCCATCCAATGTATTCACTTGCCCCCTTTCGCAAGATGTATACAACGAGTTGAAGAGCAATCCTGAAGTGGTTTGGATAGAAGCTCAGGATGAGGTTTTCAATCGCAACCCTCCCGGAACTTTGTTTCCCAATAGTTTGAATCCAGCATTTGAAAATTGGACAGTGGACAATTACGGTCCTGTTGTCATTCCTGCCAAAGGAATGAGCATTCCCATGAATGCATTGAACTATGAAATGTACCAAAGGGTGATTCGCGTTTATGAAGGACATGAATTGGAACATCGCGGAAACGACTTTTACATTGATGGACAAAAGGCGACACAATACACCTTTGAAAGTGACTACTATTGGATGATGGGAGACAACCGACACCATAGTGCTGACAGTCGTTTCTGGGGTTTTGTTCCAGAAAACCATGTGGTTGGAAAGGCTGTGTTTACTTGGTTCTCCAAGGCTGACCCCAACTACCAAGGCCACAGCAAAATCAGATGGGACAGAATGTTTAAACTGGTGGATTGATCGATGCACGCCGTTCCCACTTTTCTGTTTCCTCCGATATCTTATTGTCTTTTTTTACACCAGGCACATCCGCAAAAGGATGTGCTTTCTTTTTACCACAAACAAAGCCCTCGGAATCATTTCGAAATCCTCGGCGCCAATGGTAGACAAAAAATCACTTTTGGCATAAAGAGCAACCAAGGTGTCAAAACGTCTTTGCAGGAAGTCTATTTGGATGATGGAGATTGGGCCAGGTCAGCCATTCGATCCATTCAATCAGCTTATGGGAAAAGTGCTTTTTACTTTTTCTATCAGCACGAATTGGAAGACATGATGGCTTCCTTTCCTCAACAGAAATTGGTTGATGTTCACCAAACCATTCACCAATGGCTTCAACGCTATGGAATGGTTCCTGCTTGGCCTGAAATGGAGGAAGTAACGCAAGTCATTACAATAGAAAAAAAATGGGAGATTACCTCTCCCATCTTATCGTATCATCAAGTTTTTCAGGATCGATTCACGTTCCAAAATGACTTAAGTATTTTGGATTTGATGTTTAATCTAGGGCCTGAAGCCAAAAGTTATTTGGCTCAACATCCCCATGTTAGGCCTGTCCTTGTGGACCGCCAAAGTTCATCGGTATAATGGGATCTTGTCCCAATGTCTCCTGAATCTTTCCGTGCTGTGATTCAAACTTTTGAATATTATCCGCCAATGCACGTTGCAAACGCTTGGCATGTTGAGGTGTCAACACAATTCTGGATACCACTTTGGCCTTGGGAACACCTGGCATCATTCTGATAAAATCAACGATAAATTCTGCTGGAGAGTGGGTAATTACGGCCAGATTGGAGTACTTACCTTCTGACATTTCTTCGCTCAACTCGATATTGAGTCCTTCGTCCTTTTGTTGTGACATGTTACAATATATTTTTTAGTTCAATTAATTCAGTTATGGTAAAAGTAGGATGAACATTGTGTCGGTGGTCATCGAACTTTAAAAAAACTTGATCCATCCCCACTCCTCTTGCACCTAGGATATCGGCATCCCAATCGTCACCGATCATCAAGCTCTCTTGCGCACTGGTTCCTGCCAATTCAAAAGCATACTGAAAGATCTTAGGATTTGGTTTTCGCACTCCTACATCTTCACTGTTGATGTTGTGGACAAAAAAAGGCGTCAGGCCGCTTCCATCCATCTTGATACCTTGAATTTCCTTAAAGCCGTTGGTGATGATGTGCATCGTGTACTTGCCTTCTAGGTATTGTAAGATCTCCAAAGCACCAGGAATAACGTGTGGTTGACGGGGGCATTGCTCAACAAAAGCTGCAGCAAATTGCTCCATCCATTCGGCGTTGTATGCAAAGCCAATGTCGTCCATGGATCTTGAAAATCTAGCAGTGCGCAATTCCTCCTTGGTCATCGTACCCTCTCTGTACATGGCCCACACCCTTGCATTGTGCTTCAGATAGGCTTTATTGAAACTTTCAAACAAAGCCTCATCAATACCAAACTGCACAAACATTTGACGCAATGTGAGTTCCGCATTTCTGTGAATGTCCCATAGCGTGCCATCCAAATCGAAAAAAAGATGTTTGTACTTACTCATTATCTTTGCATTTTAATACAACGTCACACAATCGGTGACTGTAACCCACCTCATTGTCATACCATCCCACTACCTTAACCATATTACCGATGACAGAGGTAAGACCGGCGTCATAAACGCAACTGTGTGCATTGCCTATAACATCACAAGACACAATGGGATCTTCTGTATATTCCACAATTCCGGCCCATCTGGATTGGGCAGCCTTTGCAAATAGTTCGTTGATTTGATCTGTGGACAATGGTCGCTGAACGATGCTTGTAATATCCGTCAATGAACCATCCGGCACAGGGACACGCATTCCGCAGCCTCCCATTTGATCTGAAAGATGCGGAAAGATTCTGGTCAGCGCCTTTGCCGCACCAGTTGTTGTTGGAACAATACTTTGGACCGCAGCCCTTCCGCGACGCCAGTCTTTGTGCGGGGCATCGTGCAAACGTTGATCTCCTGTATAGGAATGAACGGTGGTGATAGAGCAACTCTCTATTTGACAATGCTCATCAATCAACTGAATCATGTGTGCCGCGCTGTTGGTGGTGCAAGATGCACAACTGATGACATTGGATTGATGGATGACTTCATCATTGATTCCCAAAACCACCATGGGCACATCCTCCTCTTCTGAAGGCGCTGATAAAATGACCTTGCCTACACCGCTGGAAAGATGACTGCTCAATTGCTCGTAGCTTTTGAAAAGCCCTGTGGACTCAATCACCACATCCACTTCCCATTGCGACCAATCGATAACCTCATTGGGTGTGGCCTTTTGATGATAACAAGTATTGCTTTCATCGGCACGCCAACCACTTTCAGTGCGGGCAATGGTGTTTTTTAATGATCCATGTATACTGTCATACTGCAACAGATGAAACATGGTATTTTCATCATACAAATCAGCAACGACGACAACTTGAATATTGGGATAATCCAAGGCAGCCCTATAGACTCCCTTTCCAATTCTTCCAAAACCGTGAATTCCAACCTTAACCAAACGATTGTCTTTCATTACAACATGTGCTTTTCAGCATGATAAGAAGAACGAACCAAAGGACCACTCTCCACATGTCTGAATCCCATTTGTTTCCCTAAAGTCTCATACTCGGCAAAGCGCTCTGGAGTAATAAATTCAGCAACAGGTAAATGTTTGGGCGTTGGCTGTAAATATTGACCCAAGGTAATAACATCCAAACCCACTGCTCTCAAGTCTTCCATGGTTTCTAAGACTTCCTGATGAGATTCACCAAGTCCCAACATCACACCGCTCTTGGTGCGCATTCCACCTTGCTTCAAACGGCGAAGCACCTCAAGACTTCTATCGTACTTGGCTTGGATTCTGACTTGCTTGGTCAATCTTCTCACGGTCTCCAAATTATGAGAAACAATTTCGGGAGCAACGTCAATGATGCGTTGCAGATTTTCCCATTTTCCAGCAAAGTCGGGAATCAAAGTTTCCATGGTCACCCCTGGAGCCTCTCTGCGGACGGCTTCTACAGTCTGCACCCATATCTCTGAACCGCCATCTGGAAGATCATCGCGATCTACTGACGTGATGACGGCGTGCTTAACCTTCATTAAAAAAATAGATTCAGCCACATGCTCCGGCTCGTGCGGATCGACGTTCAAAGGTCTGCCCGTAGCCACCGCACAAAAGCCACATGACCTTGTGCAAATATTGCCCAGTATCATAAAGGTAGCTGTTCCTTCACCCCAACACTCGCCCATATTGGGACAATTTCCGCTTTCACAAATGGTGTGCAGCTTATGCTCAGTAACCAAACCGCGCACCATTTTGTAATTCTCTCCAGTAGGCAATTTCACTCTCAACCATTTTGGTTTTGGAACACGGCCTGTTGTCAACTCACTCATTTCTTGTTGTATTTTGAACCAAAAAAGAATCGCGTATAAATGGCCGGGAAAATGAAATGATTCCTTGCCCGGTCATTGTATCGATTCAATATTTCTTGTGACATGATTTCTATTCGCTTGGGGTAAACATCCGCTGTTGCACCAATCTCAACCCCTCTGATACCATTTTCTGATGGGCTATATTCAAATCGCAACGCGAATTTGAAAAACAATCCCAATTGGACTTTTGTTTCATTCAATCCTGTAAGATTGGAAGATCGACCGTAAATATTATCGGTGTAATGTTCATTGGGATTGAATTTTTCCGAACGCACTTGGTAACGCCCTAAGACAGTAGAGGCATATAAAATTTGCAAATAAACAGGCTTGACAAAGGCAATTGAAGGCCCAAATTGCCATAGGCGATCAATCTGCACCCCGTTCTTTCTTAACTTCTCTGCAAACTCCTTGTTTTGGCCCATTCCCAGACGTAAAACAAAAAGGCTATTCATTTTTCCATAAAAATAAGCCCTGGCTTGTGGGTCTTGGAAATACGATTTGACTTCCTTTTCGTGGCGGTAAAAATGCAAATCAGCGCTCCATTTCCAAAAAGTGTAGGCATCCTTTCCCTTGGTGTAAACATCGCCACCAAAGCCCCACCCATTGGATTGGAAGGTTGATGCATATGAACGCTCACGATCATGCAAAATGTTTCGCGGTATACCATCATCAGTAACCTGAGCATTGCTCAGCAAGGATGTGATGAACATAGATAAAAAAAAGTTCCAGGCTTTTTTCATTCCTACAAAGATACATCTTCATCGTAACTTTGTTTTTGAACAAAACAGAATAAAATGCACAGTATTGAAGTCCAATATATAGGAGAATTGCGTTGCCAAGGATTGCACTTGAAAAGCAATAGCACCATCCTTTCCGACGCACCAGTTGACAATCATGGTCGGGGAGAAGCATTTTCTCCTACAGATCTCACTTGCACTTCACTGGCCATGTGCATGATGACCATCATGGGAATATCGGCCGAGGAAAAAAACATTAGCCTTCAAAATGTATCTGCGCGTGTCACCAAGCACATGGGAATAGATCCGAGAAGAATAGTAGGAATTGGAGTAGAAATGATTGGGAACTGGGATAAACTAACCGAACGTGAGTTATCCATAATAAAAAATGCCGCGAATACATGCCCTGTGGCTAAGAGCATACATCCCGACATTCAAGTAGAAACCTCTTGGGTAAACTACCCTTCAATTACTTGATTGGAGCGCTTACAGCGGCTTTATCATAAGCAGCACACTTTGGATGCTTCGCAACACAAGCAGCAGCAGTTAATGATAAAATTACCAAGCAGAATAATAATTTCTTGTTCATGATTGTTGAATTTGATGACAAATATAAAACAATGATTGTTGTTCGCCTCACTTTGACGTTTCTTTTATTAACACCATTATTGGCCCACTCCAAGTTGATTGAAGGCATTGACTCTATACCGCGTCAATACCTGATGCTGAAGGGCTTGGACACATTGTTTGTTGGAAATCAACCTGCAGAAATTTCCGAATGGTCTAGAAATCATTTACAGCCCTATTGGAAACAAGGATATGCATTGGCACGATGGGAGTTGCAGCCTGAACCCACCAGTGATCAGCGCATTGTCTACCATTTCATCCAAGACCGCCTTATTACCAAAGGCAAAATCACTGGTTGGAATGCCACTATCATGGATGAGTCCCTTGCTCCGCTTGTATTGGATTGGAAAAGAGGAAAACTCTTCAACCATGCGCCACCCAAACCATTTTCCAACAATTATGGGATTCAAATCACCAAAACCGAACTGTTTTTTGAGGATAGCATTGCCCAATTGAAAGTCAGTATTGGGCCTTCAGACAATCAATACTTTGATGGATTATTGGGTCTTCAACAGATCGAAAACAAATCAGTCATGGTTGGTGATTTTAAAATGAATTGGGTCAATGCATTGAAAAAAGGAGAGTCCTTTTTTTTGCGTTGGCAGAGACAAGACATTTCGACCCAAAGATTAGAGCTCAATGCCCAAATACCTTTCATCTTTCATCGTGCTTTTGGATGGACCAATTACTTTGACTTTTATAGAAAGAAAGACCAGGTTTTTCAAACACAGTTAAAATCACAATTGCTGTTTCACCTACAAAATCAACAAACATGGTCAACCGGAGTTGAACTAAAAAACAACCAAAGTTTAAGACTTGGAGACCAATTGTATAGTCAACATCAATTGTGGGTAAACACATGGAAAGACCGAGACCTGATGTTGGAGTTTGCTGCTGGTAGAAGAAAAGTAACGCAAACCTTAGCGGATTCACTTGTGAAAAAAAATCAGAAACTGTATCGCTGGGAGGGACATTGGATACACGGATGGATGCAGAAATCATGGGTACTGAATATGCAGTTGCACAGTTTGGGCTTTTATGCCCCACAATTAGAAATGGCTGAGATGATCCGCATAGGTGGTCCTAAAAACATACGAGGATTCAATGTAGAATCGATTTTCGTTTCCCAATGGAACGGATTTCAGAGTGAGTGGGGGTACCAACTTCCCAATGTATTGGGCTATCTCTTTGCTGACGGTGGGATAAGTCAAACATTGGCCATTCGCAACTTCCATCAATCCTATGGGTTGGGTACCAAAATCAACAGGAATGACATTCAGCTATCTTTAGAATATGGTTGGGGAATCTTTCCAAAGCAATCTCTTGATTTTAGACAAGGCATTTTGCACATTGGGTTTAACCAAAGATTTTAAGCGGCAATGATGTTGTACATTTGAAGCAATGATTGCAAAAGGGAACAATTTTTTGGTGATTTTGGCTTCCTGCTTGACTTGGATTTCTTGTCAAACAGTACAACCAATAGCATCCAAAGATATCACAAGTCCCAAAAGGTACAATTGGCATCAAAGGCAAATACATCCAAGCTTTGGCGTGGTTGATCGTGACTCCGTTAACGGAACAGAGATAGAAATTCAATTCAACACAGCAGAATTCACCACTGATTTGCCCACATTTTTAGAATTCAATGCACATGTATTGGTGCATGATAGCGTTGTTTTGTACCAAAAGAGATTTCAGATTTCAGGGCTTCCCCCAACAGCAAAGGGCAATTGGAGTGGAAAGGTTCAAATCCCCAAAGAAGCGCAACACCTTCAAGATGTTGTTTTGAAATTTGGACCCAATGGATTGGCTGAACAATTCTACTTGAATTGGCCACTGGGGGTTAACGGATGGCAGGCCAATCATTATTTGCAAACCCATTTTTTGGAGGCTGGTAAGACACTGATTCGCTCAGGAAAGGGCAAAGCTGTTTTTGCTTCCCTCTCGGATAAGCTTCCTTCCCCACCCTTTTCCACCAACCCACCCTTTGTGCCAGACTCTTTTGAAATGGTTTCTGGTGATAGCATCAAAACACAAGCGGGGGCCTATATTTTCAGTAAAGACAGTTCTCACTCGGTTTTAGAGACCGTATTCGCGTTGGATGCAAACATTCATCCTCAGTTTCCAGAGTGGGTGACAACCAGTGAAATGGCAGGTCCCATGCGTTATTTGTGTTCGAAAGAAGAGTATGATAAAATTGCCAAGTCAACGGATGGTCCTGAAAATGCCATGGAGAAATTCTGGATTCAATCCGCAGGTGGAAGGGAAAAAGCCCGAGGTCTACTCAAGACATACTACCAGCGCGTATGGGATGCCAACCACCACTTCACCAGTTATGCGGAAGGCTGGAAAACGGACAGAGGTATGATTTATCTCGTTTTTGGGCATCCTGAAAAAATTGAATTAGAGAACAATCTTGAAATCTGGTCCTACACGCTGGAAACCGGCCAATTGCAATTCGCATTTGAACGCAAGCAACATCCACTGTGGGGCGAGATCTTTATTTTAAAAAGAAACGAGCAATACCGTCCGCATTGGGAATTTCAGGTTTCACAATGGCGACAAGGGAGAATTTTCAAATGAAACACCAAGGACCAAAAAATAACAGTGCACTCATCATAGGCTTTCACGCCATTGAAGCAGCAATAGAATCCGGAAAGCAGGTAGAAAAAGTACTTATCCAACGTGGACTGAAAGGCGAGTTGTTTCAAAAGACAATGGGATTGATTCAGGAAAACAATATTCCATTTCAATACGTTCCCATTGAAAAATTGCAACGCATTTCCACCAAGAATCACCAAGGAATAATAGGATTTCTCTCTCCTGTCACCTTTGGCAACCTGGAAGAAATTGTAAGTCAAGTTTTTGAAAATGGAGAAACACCATTGCTGCTATTACTGGACAGTTTAACGGATGTAAGAAACGTTGGTGCCATAGCCAGAACAGCAGAGTGCATGGGTGCTCATGCCATCATCTTAACGGAATCTGGCAGTGCCCCCATCAATGAAGACGCTGTAAAAACAAGCGCTGGCGCATTGATGTATTTGCCCGTGTGCAAAACAAAAATGGCCGCGGATGCAATCTTTATATTGCAGAGCATGGGAGTAAAATGCATTGCCGCCACTGAAAAAGGAAATGTATTTCCTGAACAATGCAACATGACTTTGCCATTGTGTATTGTCATGGGGAATGAAGAAAAAGGACTCTCAAGGGCAGCATTAAAAGCAGTAGAAGATTTGGTGAACATCCCAATGACAGGAAAAACCACTTCATTAAACGTATCTGTTGCTGCAGGAATGCTCATCTATGAAGCGGCAAAACAAAGGAGAGTAGGACATGAGTAAAAAGATCAATCCAAAACATTTGCCTTTCAAAAAAGGAGATGTACTTGAAGTTGAAATCGATGAAATGGCTTTCGGAGGCAATGGAATTGTTTGGACCGAATTACCTGAAGGAAGAGTTCCCATTTTTATCGAGAACGCCATCAAAGGTCAAACAAGACAGGTCCAAATCACCAAAATAGATCGACGACACATTGAGGCCAGGGACATTGTTCTTTTGCACCCCTCGCCCTATGAAATAGATATACCTTATCAGGCCATTCCTGGAGCACCTTATGCCACACTGCCCTATGAATCGCAACAAGCATTCAAGCAAAATGAAGTACTTCAATTGTTGAATCGCATCGGTAAAATAGAAGCAGAGCCACGATTTGACACTTACTTGGCATCGCCATCCTTGTGGCATTATCGAAACAAGATGGAATACAGTTTTTCTGTCATTCGATGGGACAAAGAAAAAAACGACACCAGCGATGATTTCGCATTGGGATTCAAGAAAAAGGGAACCTGGTGGATCGTGGAGCCCCTCCACAAAGATTCAGGATTACTTGATGCCGATCTTGAAGGCAATTTGAAAAAAATAGAAGATTGGTGTATTAAAAGTCAATTGCCCGCCTGGCATCCACCGCAGCGACATGGGTTTTATCGCTATTTGGTTGCACGGAAAAGCTACCTGCAAGATCAAATCTTGTTGAACTTAGTGACAACAGATGAGGGCATTGAAAAATTTGATTCGGAGGGTTGGGTAAAACTTTTGCAGGACATTCTTGGCGAACGTTTGGCTGGTGTTATTCACACCATCAACAATGATACTGGAGACAGGGTTGACCCATTAAATGGTGAACACCGCTTGCTTTTTGGAAGGGATAAAATTACGGAAGACATTTTGGGCTTGCAGTTTGAAATCAGCATGAAAAGTTTCTTTCAAACCAACCCCAAGAGTGCTGAACGTCTCTATGCAAAGGCCATTGACTATGTCAAGGAAGTAGGCCAATCAGGAACCATTTTGGATTTGTTCTGCGGAACAGGCACTATCTCTCAACTGCTTAAAAAGGCTGGATTCAATGAGGTTATAGGAGTGGATATCGAACCCAAAGCCATAGAAAATGCAAAGGAAAATGCCGAACGAAACAACATTGAGAACATTACCTTCTTTGCCACTGATGTTGGGAAATTTTTATTGGAACAACCACAATACCAAAATCAACTGCAGGTCCTGATGATGGATCCCCCGCGTGCAGGAATTGCGCCAAAGACATTACGCAAAGTCATTGACTTAAATGCCAACTACATCGTTTACATTTCTTGCAATCCTGCCACATTTGCACGTGATACGGAAACCTTGGAGGCCAACGGTTACACCCTGGAAAAATGGAGTTTGATTGATCAGTTTCCGCATACCTCACATGTTGAAGTATTGGGAAGGTTTAAACGACTGGAAACCACGGAGACACCTGATTAGTGGTACTTTTTACCACTAATCACCCACCGACCTTGACACCAATCCACACATTCAAACGCATTGCCTTGCTTGATTGTTTGCAGCCATGCCCGATCCGGGATTACTTCGCCATCCACAGTACAATAAAAAGTTGGATTGGTTTTTACGCCCAAAACGCTTTCTGAAGATTTCCAATACATGGCTTTACGCGCAACGGATGAAACAACACAATAGTCCATCGCGTTCAAAGATGCGCAGGGCTGAAAATCTGATACTTGTTTGTTCCATGTGTAATACATCCAACGATCATTTGGTCCTAAAACACGCCAATCTATATCGCCATCCAAATTATAATCCTCCCATTCTACCCAGCCTAAGATGGGAACTCTGGGTTGATATTTTTTAACCAACTGGGAATAAGAGAAATCGATTGTTGTATAATAATGCAACCCATCACTGCTCCAATCAGATAGTGCAAAACGATCTTTCTCCCTTGGATTCAAACGAGGGAAATACACATCCTCAATTCCGTCCATGTTGAAATCTTTGACAATCAAGAAGTCTCGGTGCATTCCAATTTCCTCCGAAACATTGCCCTGAATAAAATGCTCATAGATCAATGCTCCGTCTGACAGTTGTTTGACCATTAACTTTTGTGCGTATACACCCAATGAAGATTCCAAAATAATTTGATCAGATTCATCAGTGGTCCACAATTCAACGATGAAACCGTCAGAAACCAATCGGAAATCTTCTTTCTTACTTTTCGAAATGGCATTGTTAACAGGCGGAGTCAGATCCAAACGACTCAACTTTCTCGTCTTCCAATAGGCTCCTTTCAGCATCACATCTACCTTTGCTATGGGAGCCGTTTTGGGAAATCCGTATTCATGGTAATGCCCCATTACTTCTTGCTGAACATAGTCAATCGTGACATCACTCAAATCTGAAATACTCAATTTCAAAAACCTTGCTTTTTCTTTATTGAAAGCAAAATAATCATTTCCTTGAGGAGCGTCGCCATACTTGGGTACAATCAGATCAGGCAAGCCATCAAAGTTGACATCTCTAATTTCGGGGTGTCTAAATACGGCGCTTTTGGGGTCGCTGTATCGTTCTCCCTGAATACTCAAAATCCGTTGTTCAGTTGCTACATCCAAAATGGCATACCATGTCTGAATATCTCGTTGATGTTTGGAATCAAATCGATTGGGATGATTGGATTCTTGAACACTTTCAGTCCAAAACCAAATTTTCTCAAACAACCACCCATTGCGTTCCACCAAACGTCGCTCTATCCACTTGTCTTTTGAAACAACTTCATCTTCGAGATTCATGGGTAAATCTGACCACATGGAGAAAAGCAAGGCTTCACTTTTCCTCATCTCAACATTGAGAACTTGGTGTTTGGTAAAATCAATCTGACGTAAAAAACCCTGATTAATATCCCACTGAAACAATTGATTGGGCTCTATCAAGTGAGTCTCTGATTTCCATTGGTATGTTTCTCGATTTGAAGTGTCCTCTACGGCTAGGTAAAGCGACCGATAAATCAACGGAAGATTTGAAATCTGGTAAAGGTTACCTGACTGTTGTGTTGGTACAATAGGCTTTTGCATACCTGGAAAGCATCGTTCTATTCGCGTGTTTCCAAAAAGACGACCATTTTGGTCTACAATGGAAAATGACAATTGATCAACCCATCGACCAGGCTCAACAATCTTAGGAATAATCTCAAGAAAAACAACTCCACATGATTCAGTAGCCTGACTCCAAGCGCTTAAACTCAAAAATGAAACAAAAAAAAATGCAAGAGCAGCTGATATGGGCTTACCTAGAAACATATACAATTAAAGTTCAAAGCGCTCTTCCGCATCTGGCATTTGTATCAAATGAAAAATCACTCCTGAAAGCATTCCGAAAAAAGTCCAACTGGTGGAGATCCAATAAGAGACTTTCTGTGCTTTGATCATGATTAAAATTTTACAGCGTGAAGATAATGGTCTTGGATTCAAAAAAAAGGCTCCATCATGTTGATGGAGCCTATTCCTGGATAAAATAACAAAATATTAATGAGAGGCCAAATAGCTGGCTACCCCATCATGGTTGGCCTTCATGCCATCCTTTCCTTTGGTCCAGTTTGCTGGGCAAACCTCACCGTTTTCTTCAAAGAATTGCAAGGCATCAACCATACGCAAAGCTTCCTCCACATTTCTTCCCAATGGGAAATTGTTGATGATTGCATGTTGAACGGTACCTGTTTTGTCAATTAAAAAAAGACCACGGTAGGCAATCATTGGGCCATTGGCAACCAAAGATCCGTTGTCATCATAAGTGTACTCACCAGCCAAAACGCCGTAGGCATCTGAGATGGTTTTTGAAGTATCAGCTACAATTGGGTAAGTGATGCCTTTGATACCACCATGACCTTTTTCCATTTGCAACCATCCCCAATGACTTTCTTCAGTATCTGTAGAACAAGCTACAACAGCGACATTGCGCTCATGAAAATCCTGCAAACGCTCTTGAAAAGCATGCAATTCTGTTGGACAAACAAAGGTAAAATCTTTTGGGTAAAAGAAAAATACCACTGCTTGCTTTCCGATATATTGATCCAATGAAAAATCACTCACGATTGTTCCGCCATTGGTAACGGCTCCAGCCTTGAAAGAAGGCGCTTTTTTTCCGACGATAGATGACATATTAAAAAATTTATTTCTGCAAAAGTAACATTTCAATTCCAACAAAGTTTAAACAGATGTGATGTTTTGATTTTTTCACATCACCTTTGCAAACATGAAAAACATCATCATCACCGGAGGGAGCTCAGGCATTGGGGCTGCCACTGCTCAAATCCTCATTGAGAAAGGCCATCGTGTTCATTTAATGGGCCGAAATCAAGAAAAGCTAGAAGCCATTGCGCTTTCTTTTCCTGGTGCGTGCTCATATACTGTTGGTGATGTTCGACTTGTTTCAGATTGTCAAAGAACCTTTGAGGACGCCAAAATACAAATGGGCTCAGTTGATGTATTGATCAACAATGCTGGCCTCGGTATTTTTGATCCCTTGGCGCAGGCCAAGCTGGAAGATTGGCATGAACAGGTGGATACCAATATCAAAGGAGTGTTGAACATGATCCATTTTTTTTTGCATGAGTTGATCTCCCGCCGCGGACACATCATCAATCTAGGATCTGTAGCCAGTCATCATGTTTTTGCCAATTCAGGTGTGTATTGCGCAACAAAACACGCTGTTTTGGCCATTGGGGAGAGTCTTAAAATTGAGCATGGAAAAAACATCCGCATTACCACCATCTGCCCAGGTGCTGTCAATACACCTTTTATTCATGCAACTAAAAATGAAGATCTCCTGAAAGAGTACGCTCCCAATTTCGAAAAAGGATTGAGTCCAAAAGATATTGCCGCTCAAATGGCCCATGTGATTGAAGCGCCCGAGGGAGTTAACATCAGCGAAATCATCATTCGCCCGGGTGTCTAAGCCAATGGGCTTTCTCCTCTGGCGTATTAATATTTTTATACCACAAAGCATCAGCATCTCTGATGCTTTGTGTTTTCAGTACACCCAATAATTTTCGGGGACATTGACTTTGTGCCAACCAAGAAAAGACCTCTCCTTTTGCATGAGATTCCCAAATGGCGGCCAATGGTTCATGCCACTGTCTTTCTTCGTTCCAAAATGCCGTAGCCATGGACTGGGTGTGTCTGTTTGCAATGAGATGTTGTAGGCCTTGCGCGTTCATTCCTGGCATATCACAAGCGATAACTAGCCACGAAGCAGAAGGATGCTGACTCATCGCAGATGCTACAGCACCCAAAGGACCAATGTTTCCGAATCGATCCAAAACCACTTCTCTTCCGGTCGAAATAAAAAAATCTTCTTGTTCTTCACGACAACTAAAGCGAACAGGAATTTTCAAGCTTTGACAAATTTTCTCCAGGTATTCCCATTGCGGCATACCGTGATAAGACAATTCCATTTTTGGGGATCCCATGCGTTCACTTTTCCCTCCAACCAAAATCAAAGCTTGCAGTTCAGGCAATCTCATTTGAGCGGTGACCCACACCCTCAAAGATTCTTCATCGCTCGGATCAACGCAAACCGCTTGACTAAGGTCCAAACCCCAATCCAAAAGATGCTTTGGAAACCCGTTCTTGGCAATGACCAAAGAGATGTTGGTCAATTGCCCTCTGCGTTTTTCCAATGAAGGATATTTGGATGCATCATCGATAATGATTTGTTGCAAAGCTGAAAAATGGTTGCCGTTCACCAAATAATAATCGCAAAAAGGCAAACGATGGGTGTGTGAGTGAAGATTGCTTCCCCCTGCTGAAAGTGTTATGGAATATGCTGAGGCCATTTCTTGATGCGCGGCATCGACATAAAGAGAAGGTGTCAAGGACCAAGATTGAAATTTCTTAACCCATTTTTCAATTTCAACACAATGGGTACCATAGATAGCCCAGGACTTTGATGTTTTCGGTAGTATCAACTGATCCGCTGTCATTTCAAATGTGGTAATCGTTTTTACCTCCCGACTTTGACAACAATTGAATGGGGCCAATTTCGATGTCATGCGCCAGGGCTTTACACATATCATATACGGTCAGGGCAGCAACAGAAACTGCGGTTAGCGCCTCCATCTCCACTCCTGTCTGCCCCATGCATTTTACATGAGAAACAATTTCAAGTTCATTGTCCTTAAAAGAAAAATGAATATCCACTCCACTAATCATCAATGGGTGACACAGCGGGATGATTTGAGGTGTGAGTTTGGCCCCTTGAATTCCCGCAATGCGGGCTACTTCCAAAATGGCACCTTTTTTTACTTGCCAATTCCCCTCTTTTAAATGCTCAAATACAGCCAAAGGAAAACGAACTTTGGCCAAAGCTGAGGCCGTTCTTAAATTAACATCTTTGTTTGAAACATCTACCATTCTAGATTCTCCCGAATCATTGATATGGGACAGTGATTTTTCCATGGTCCAAAGATATTCATCCACCATTTGGTGTGGGCAAAAGAATTGAGAATGATAATGTTTTGCAACATTTATCCTCATATTTGTGTCTCATGTTCAGAATGAAACCCAATTCAATTTTTTTAAGGAACACCGCCATGTTGCTTTTCCTCTCACTTATTGGGATTTTTCGTTCCTATGCTACCCACATTTACGGGGGGGATTTGGTATACGAGCACCTAGGAAACAATATCTATCAAGTTACCTTGACCGTATACCGGGATTGCGACCCCAGTACCAATGTCAACGGAACTGGATTTGACCCTATCGTTTCCATTGGTATTTTCACTGGAGGCAACAACAGTTTTGTTCAAGAGCTATCCATTCCATTATCCAATTCCGATATTGAGACATTGGACTTAGCCCTCCAGAATCCGTGCTTTACCGTTCCGCCCAATGTCTGTGTGGAGCGTGCTATCTATCAAGCCAACGTCACGTTGCCTTTTACAACAACTGGATATATCCTGACTTACCAGAGATGCTGTCGCAATTTGAGCATTGACAATTTGAATCAATCTCAACAGAATCTATCGGGCATGACGCTCACAACGCAAGTTCCAGGAACCAGCCTGGTAACCGTTCAAAATTCAAGTCCTTCATTTGTTTCCACTCCACCCACTGCGTTGTGTTTAAATGCACCTTTCATTTATTCCTCTGAAGCCATTGATCCCGATGGGGACCAGCTGGTTTACTCCTTTTGCACCCCATTGGACGGAGCAGATCAAAACAACCCTGCTCCTGCACCGCCATCAGGCCCGCCTTATACCAACAATACTTGGGCTGCAGGATTCTCTGCCAATTACCCCATTACCTCAAACCCTACCTTTCAAATCAACTCAGCAACAGGGCTGGTTACAGGAACCGCGACCCAAATTGGAACCTATGCCTTGGCCATTTGTGTCCAAGAATTCAGAAACGGCGTATTGATCAATACCATTCGTAGAGATTATCAATTCAACGTCAACATGTGTAATCCCAATACTGGAGCAAATCCTGGTATTGCTGATACAGGGAATGGTCAACAGACTGATTTTTGTAGCGGTTTGGAAGTGGGCTTTGTGAACAACAGTATCAATGCCGATTCTTACCATTGGGACTTTGGAATTCCTTCATTAACCAATGACACCAGTAATGTATTTGAACCCACATTCATTTACAATGACCCAGGTGTTTATACCGTTACCCTGGTTACCAACCCTGGCTGGGAATGCGCCGACACCGCAACAGTCGTGTACACAGCCATCGAAACATTCACTCCGGATATTCAACCACCTGTTGTAACCTGCGTTGATGATGAAGTGCTTTATTCCTTTGATCATGGACTGGTCTCTGGACTATTCCCTGGTGGTGTAACCTTTGAATGGACCATCGACAACAATACCTCAACTGTTTTTTCTTCGAATGAATATCCCAATGAAATTTATCTGGATTCCAATTTAACATCATACTCCATTGGATTAAGCATCGACAACGCTGGTTGTATTGGAACACAAAATTTCACTTTTAACAATATTCCTGAACCCATTGCCATCATTGACCCTCAAACAGATCCTTGCGGAGGATTCACCATCTATTTCACGCAATCATCAATGAATGCTAGCGGCTTCTTGTGGGACTTTGGTGCAACCAACTCGCCCATCAGCATGGATCCAACTACCTTTTACAATTACCCCAGTACAGGTAATTTTAATGTAATGTTGATTGCGAGCGCTCCATCAACTTGTCCTGATACTGCTTATGCAACGGTTAGTGTTTTTGATGATTTGGATCCCGATTTCATCAATCCGGGACCTGTATGCTTCAACGGACACAACCTCTCTTTCTCGGCTTTGGGATGGACACAATCCAATGCCGTTATTGATTGGAACTTTGGAACTTCAGCCAGCATTGTTTCTTCCAACAACATTACCACAAACGGAGTTCAATACCCCAGTCCCGCGTACTACCCTGTAACTTTAACCATCAGTGAAAATGGATGCACTGAAACCATTACAAAAGATGTTTGGGTAGTGCAAGATCCAGAAGTCAACTTCACCGTGCTTCCGCCAGATGGTTGCCCTGGCACTTATGTGAAATTTGATGCGACAGCCACTGCGGAAACACCAGTATTTTTCATTTGGAACTTGGGAGATGATATTACATCGACCCAACCAGACCCTCTCCAACTATATGAAAATACAGGCACTTACAATGTCGGCATGCATGCCTACACCACCTCTGGTTGCGTAGCTGATATTTACATCAATTTGAATGATGCCGTCACCATTCATCCCGCTCCTACAAGTGGATTTATTGTACAACCAGATATCATCACCATCGATGATCCTACTGTTTACGTTATTGACTCGACAGGAACGGGTGTAACCTGCATCTATCAATTTAGCGACGGTGGAAGTTTTGAAGGATTTCAGGGGAATTACACTTTTTCGGAATTCGGCAGACAATCCATTACCCAAATCATCACCAATGAATTTGGATGTACCTCTACGGCAACAGGCTTTATCAACATTGGAGGAACAGTTTTCTTTTTACCCAACAGCTTTACGCCTGATTCTGACGGCATCAATGACGCCTGGATGCCTTCAGCCATTGGGGTTGCTGAGTACAATGTCAGGATTTACGACCGTTGGGGTGAGTTGTTCTTTGAATCAAATGATGTTAAAGAACCGTGGCAAGGAAACAAAAGAGGTAGTCAGTATTTCGTGCAAGATGGCATCTACAATTACATTGTTACGTACCAAGATTTGATTGGAAAAACCACTCAATTGAAAGGCAATATTATCATCGCTAGATAAGACGTCCCTTTTGTACCTTTGGGGCTCATTTAGAATTACCCCATGTTTGAACAATTAACGGATAAGTTTGACAGAGCCTTTAAGATTTTAAAAGGCCAAGGAAAAATCACTGAAATCAATGTTGCTGAGACATTGAAAGAAGTGCGCAGAGCATTACTGGATGCCGACGTCAACTTTAAAACTGCCAAAGAATTTACAGAACGTGTCAAGGAGAAGGCGCTTGGTCAAAATGTATTGACCGCAGTATCTCCGGGTCAATTGTTGGTGAAAATCACTCATGACGAGCTGAAAGACTTGATGGGCGGTGAACACACAGATATTCAATACCAAGGCAATCCAGGTGTCATTTTGATGAGTGGTCTTCAGGGATCGGGTAAAACCACTTTCTCTGGAAAGCTCGCGAATTATCTTAAAACAAAAAAAGGAAAGAATCCACTCTTGGTGGCCTGCGATATATATCGCCCAGCGGCTATTGACCAGTTGCATGTGGTGGGTGAAGGAATTGGTGTTGAGGTATTCAGCGACAGAGGGAACAACAATGCCGTTGACATTGCGGAGAAAGCCATCGCTTACGCCAAGCAAAAAGGATTCAATGTTGTCATCGTCGATACTGCCGGTCGTTTGGCCGTAGATGAGGAGATGATGCAAGAAATTGAGCGAGTCAAAGCTGCATTGAAGCCAACAGAGACGTTGTTTGTCGTGGATTCCATGACGGGACAAGACGCTGTCAATACCGCTAAAACCTTCCATGATCGATTGGCATTTGATGGTGTCGTATTGACTAAGTTAGACGGTGACACACGAGGTGGAGCGGCTTTGAGCATTCGCGCAGAGGTTTCCAAGCCCATTAAATTCATTGGTACTGGTGAGAAAATGGATGCTTTGGATGTGTTCTATCCAGAGCGTATGGCCAGCAGAATCTTGGGTATGGGTGATGTGGTATCATTGGTTGAACGTGCACAAGAACAATTTGATGAAGAGCAAGCCAAGAAATTAGAAAAGCGCATCAAGAAAGATCAATTTGATTTCAACGATTTCTTGGAACAGATTGGCCAAATCAAAAAAATGGGAAGCATGAAGGATCTTTTGGGCATGGTACCTGGCATGTCCAAATTAAAGGATGTTGACATCAATGAAGATGCCTTCAAACACATAGAAGCCATCATCCAATCCATGACCCCATTGGAGAGACAGCAACCCAGTGTCATCAATCCAACCAGAAAAACACGCATCGCAAACGGTTCTGGAAGATCTGTTGATGAGGTAAATAAATTAATCAAGCAGTTTGATCAAATGAAAACGATGATGAAGATGATGACCAACAAAACCCAAATGGCTCAGATGATGAAGCAAATGGGCGGTATGCGTGGTAAAATGTAATACAACTTCACAACATGAATTTCGCCAACACGCAAAACATATACCACGGGAAAGTAAGAGATGTATACACCATACCCAATGATCTATTGGTAATGGTGGCTTCCAACAGAATCAGCGCATTTGATGTTATCCTACCAAGACCCATTCCCAATAAGGGTCAAGTCCTGAATCAAATTGCAGAAAAAATGTTGGACGCCACATCTGATATCTGTCCCAATTGGAAACTAGCTTCGCCTCATCCTTATGTGACCATTGGCAAAAAATGCATTCCCTTCAAAGTGGAAATGGTAGTGAGAGGATACTTAACGGGACATGCTTGGAGAACATATCAAAGTGGATTGAGAACACTTTGCGGTGTTACTCTTCCAGAAGGCATGAATGAAAACGACCCCTTTCCTTCACCTATCATCACTCCTACTACTAAAGCATCTGAGGGTCATGATGAGGACATTTCCAAACAACAGATAATCGAACAAGGCATTGTCAGCCTTGAGCACTATGAACAGTTAGAAAAATACACCTTGGCCCTCTATCAGCGCGGCGTTGAGATTGCTGCAAAGCAGGGCTTGATTTTGGTGGACACCAAGTACGAATTTGGTTTATACAACAACCAAATCACACTGATGGATGAAATTCACACTCCAGATTCGTCACGTTATTTTTACGCAGAAGGTTATCACGAAAGACAACAAAACAAGTTACCGCAAAAACAGTTGAGCAAAGAGTTTGTGAGAGAGTGGCTCATTGCCAACGACTTTATGGGCAAAGAAGGACAAGTAGTTCCAACCATGACCGATGAATGGATTGCCACCATACGTGATCGCTACATCGAATTGTTTGAAACCATTACAGGAAGTGATTTCAATCCTGTCAACTTTGATGAAACTGAAATTGAAGAAAGAGTGAATCAATGGCTAGCAGTTGGCCTAGATTCCAAATAAGATTTCAATTGTTCCAGATTCTCATTGTTCCAATCATCCCAATGATGGCCATTGCCTGTTAGCCAAATTGCCCCACGAAAATACCATGGGATTTCACCTTGCTTGAGGGTGCAACTAACTACTGCAAATCCTTTTTCATCTTCCGATAATTGAAACTCAATTTCAGCGTCCGGTTCCTGAATCTTACTTACAGACCGCTGGATTTGGATCATTTCAACTGAATCCAAAGACGCATAGATGGCTTTAATTTCCATAGATTGAGACATCCCATTGTGATAAAAAACAACGCCATGTTTGGCCATCATGGGCTCTCCTATTATCTTAAAATGCGCTGTATCGGCCAAATCCCAATCCTTAAACCACATTTTCCATTCATTAAAATCAGACAAAGCCCAAGCCAACTTCTGATTGCTGCACCTGATTTTGATGCTTTGTGTTGACTCATATCTATCCGGCCCAAGAAAACACAACGCTGCATACACCATCAAAAACATGATGATGACCCAGGCGTAAGTTTTCTTCAATGAACTCATAATCTTTCAATCAATGATTGGTACAGCAGTGTCAACGCAGGTTCAGCCTGTTTGGCGGTTTGAATAATCTCCTCTATGGATACAGGGCTTAACTTCTTTGGGTCACACTCATCCGTTAAAACTGAAATACAACAACAAGGCAATCTCATATGGTTGCAAGCTATAACTTCCGGCACGGTGCTCATTCCAACCGCATCACCCCCTATCATGCGAAGAAAACGATACTCTGCTCTGGTTTCTAAATTAGGACCAGGAACAGATATGTAAACTCCCTCTTGAACTTGTATTCCCTTTTCCGCAGCTATCTCCTTAATCAATCCATTCAATTGGTAAGAATACGGTTGAGACATATCTGGAAATCTAGGACCCAATTCATCCGCATTCTCACCACGCAACGGATTCTCTGTTTGAAGATTGATATGATCCTCAATAACCATCAAACTTCCTTTTTTAAATTCAGGATTCAAAGCGCCCGCAGCATTGCTGAGCAACATGAATTTCACACCCAACATTCGCATGACACGCACTGGATGCACAACCTGTTGCATGGAATAACCCTCATAATGATGAAACCTACCCTGACAGGCCAATACTTTTTTTCCGCCCAACGTCCCATAGATCAACTTTCCAAAATGGAACTCAACTGTGGCAATGGGAAAATGAGGAATAACACTGTAATTAAATTCCTTCTCAACCTCGATGTGTTGGGCCAATCCATGGAGTCCGGTCCCAAGAATAATACCCACCTCCGCCGACTCAATTCCTCGGGCTTTCAACCATTCCACACTTTCTAAAATCTCTTCCATGGTGTTAATTTACACATTTTAAGTAAAGTTGATAAATCTCTGTGGAAATACCAACATAAAAAATCTATTTTTGTTTCATGCATATTTACCACATTCTATTTTTGGCCATCTGCAGTTTGGCACTAAACATCCAATCTCAAGGTCAAAAAAAAATTGGAGAAAATGCGGTCCAAATCACCGGAGCTTGCTTGGTGAGTGACTCTCTATATCCAGCACCATACGTGAGCATTTTCAGAAACAGAGATCACCGCGGAACCTATTCCAATCGCGACGGATATTTTACCATTCCGGCTTTAGAAGGAGATACACTCACCTTTTTCTGCACAGGACTGAAGGCTTCTATCTTTGTAGTACCCGTCACCGATGAGCATCAAATGCAGGTGGTTCAGGTTATGGAAATTGAGGCCATCGAACTCTCTCCGTTGTATATCTTGCCCTACCCAGCGCCGCATGAATTGAAAAGAGAGATTTTGGCCCTTGATCTCCCGGGTGATGGTCACCAATTGTTTAAAAGAGATGAGGTCTCCTTGGCCTCATTTGATGGGATGAATGATTTTTCTAGCATGGCCTATGAAAACGCCTCCACCATACTCACAGCCCGTTATAGCAATGGATTTGTTTCCGGCGGTAACATTCTTTCCAACGATGCCTGGAGATCCTTTATCGGAGGCTTTAGACCGAAACGAAAAAATTGATATAATAAATTTCATTATTCCCGATACTAATCCGTTCCCGAATTAAATTTAGAGCGTGAAGTATTTTATTGGTTCCTTCTTCTTCTTGATGTCACTGACCAATTGGTCGCAAATTGCTACCCTGAGAGGAATTGTGGTCAATACTTCTGGAGAGGGCATTCCTGGCGTTACCCTCATTCAAAGAGACAATCTTAAAAATGGAACTGTCACCGATGCTTTTGGAAAATTCACCCTTTTTATTCCTGCTGAATTGGACATCATCATTTCTGTTAAAGGCATTGGCAGCGAACCCAAAGAGACCATTTTCAATCTTCGCTCAGGTGAAATAAAAGAGGTTGAGATCATGTATGACGGCACTGTCATGAACAAAGGACTTGAGGTCGTTGACAAACGAAATCAGGAAAATCAAATCATCACCATCTCCACCAAGCTGCCCACCAAGCTACCCACCATCAATCAAGGCATCGAAGCCTACTTGATTCAAGCTCCAGTAAACTTCCCTTCTGAATTGAGCTCTAGCTTTAATGTGAGAGGTGGAAGTTTTGATGAAAATCTTATTTATGTCAATGATATCCAAGTCTACCGTCCTTTTTTGGTGCGTGCCGGTCAACAAGAAGGATTGAGTTTTCCCAATCCCGATATGGTGCGCAAAGTGGAGTTCAGCGCCGGTGGTTTTCAAGCAAAATTTGGTGACAAGATGAGCTCTGTATTGGACATACAATATGCTCGACCCGATTCTTTTTCCGGCAACTTTCAAATTGGCCTTTTGGGCGGGCAATTGCAATTGATGGACATTTCTAAAAATAAAAAATGGACCTATAATACTGGATTTAGATACCGTGATTATTCGTACATCCTCAATAGTATGGATGTCTCTGGCGACTACCAACCCCGTTTTATGGATTGGCAGAATTACATCACCTGGCGTCCCATGGGAAATTATGGGCCGCTTGAATTCAGCTGGCTGACCAATCTCTCTTCAAATCAATACCAGTTTCAGCCTGCAACTCGACAAACGGATGCCGGAAACATCAATGAAGCCATTAGACTTACCGTTTATTTTGAAGGTCAAGAAAAAACACAATTCAGAACATCCTTTAATGCCTTCAGCACCCGTTACAATCCCAGTGAGTCATCACAAATCCGTTTAACGTTAAGTACATTTCAAACTTCCGAATCAGAACACTTTGACATTCTAGGAGCTTATCGTTTGGATGAATTGGACAGAGATTTGGGTTCTGATGAATTTGGAGAAGTGCTCCGCAACAGGGGCGTGGGTGCTTTCTTAAATCACGGTAGAAACGACCTCAACGCCCAGGTGTATCAAGCCTCATTGAAAGGATTCAAGGAATGGGAAAAGCAACGGCACCTCCTCAACTGGGGAATAGATGCGTCCTCCGAAACAATAGAAGACAGACTCAATGAATGGACCATGATTGATAGCGCTGGATATGCTGCAAGCCGCCCCAATGATAGCATAGGTTACACCAATCCAACCCTACAAAATCAACAACTGATTGCCTTTCAAGACAGAATTAAAGCCACCAACAATGTCACTTCTCAGCGATATTCAGCATTTATTCAAGAC
>CAMCTV010000021.1 GCA_945878635.1 Chryseobacterium gleum
ATTGACCATCAACAATATCCACCATGTGGAAGTGGCTGAGTTCAATCAGGAATTGTATGATAAATTGTTTCCTGCTGGTACTGTAACCAATACTGAGGAAATGCGCGCCAAGGTTCGTGAAAATATGACTGAAGTTTTTGCACGCGATGCCAATTGGATGTTCAAAAGAACGGCTGCACGTCAAATCAGTGAGGCCATCAATCCAGCATTGCCTGACGCTTTCATGAAGCGTTGGATTGCTTTGAGCAATGAGAAGCCATTGACTGAAGAACAAGTTGAAGCAGAGTACCCATCTTATGCACAAGGGTTGAAGTGGCAATTGATTGAATCAAAAATCATTGAGAAGAATGAAATCAAGGTAACCATGGAAGAAGCCGTGGATCACTTGAAGAAACAATACGCAGAGCGCTTTGCGCAATATGGTTTGCCAGTAGAGGATGATCGTTTGGAGGCCATGGCCAAAGAATTATTGGCCAAGCGTGAAGAGGCCAAGAATGTTTATGATTTGTTGTTTGAAGACAAAGTGATGGAATTCATTAAAGCCAATTGTACCATCAATGAGGTTAAATTGCCTTTTGACGAGTTCTTGCACAAGGCCCAACACATGCAATAATAGACCATGTCAATGGAGTATAAATTTGATTTGTCTTGGGCAAAAGACCAAGATGTCAATGATCCCCTAAGATCATTCAGAAGTCAATTTTATTTTCCTCAGCACAATGGTCAAGACGCCCTATATTTTACAGGAAATTCTCTGGGTCTCCAGCCCAAAGGTGTTAAAGAAGCCATTGATCAAGAGTTGGCTGATTGGGCGCACTATGGCGTTGAAGGCCATTTTGAAGCCAAGAATCCATGGTTCAGTTATCATGAGCCTTTTGCAAAATGGATAGCGCCGATACTCGGTGCCAATGAGTCTGAAGTAGTGGTGATGAATCAATTAACAGTGAATCTTCATTTGCTGTTGGTTTCATTCTATCGCCCGCAGGGCAAACGCAGAAAGATATTATTTGAGCACAAACCTTTTCCATCAGACCATTACGCTTTTGAATCTCAAGCCAAAATGCATGGTTTGGATCCTCAAGATGTAATGGTGGAAATGCAACCAAGATCAGGTGAAACCTTGCTCCGCACAGAAGATATCATTGCACAAATTGAGTCTTGTGGTGATGAGTTGGCAACGGTCTGTTTTGGAGCTGTCAATTATTATACAGGACAATGGTTCGATATGAAAGCCATTGCTGCTGCAGCGCATGCAGTTGGAGCGACATGTGGTTTTGATTTGGCCCATGCTGCCGGAAATGTTCCCGTACAATTGCACGATTGGGACGTGGATTATGCTTGCTGGTGCAGTTATAAATATCTGAATAGCGGGCCAGGTGGAGTTTCTGGGGTTTTTGTTCATGAGAAACACCACCATTCAGACTTGATCAGATTGGCAGGTTGGTGGGGTCATGACAAGTCCACGCGTTTTTTGATGCAGCCTGGCTTTCATCCTATCCCCTCTGCTGAAGCTTGGCAGTTGAGCAATGCCCCCGTGCTTTCTATGGCCGCACATCGCGCTTCACTGGCGTTGTTCTCCAATACAACCATGCACGACCTGAGGGCAAAGTCTCTGAAGTTGACTGGCTATCTTGAGTTTGTTTTGCAACAGGTTTCACTCTTATCTGGACAAGCCATGGAACAGGTGACGCCCACTCAACCAGAAGCAAGAGGGTGTCAAATCAGCGTTCGTTTATTGGGCAAAGACAAAACCATTGTTCAACAGTTGTCTGCTGCAGGTATCATTGTGGATTGGAGAGAGCCGGATACCATCCGTTTGGCTCCCGTTCCATTGTATAACTCATTTGAGGATGTTTGTCTTTTAGGACAAAAAATGGTCGAGCTGTTGCAGCTTTGATATTTTCTTTTTTTTGTTATATTTGAGCATGATCAAAAACCTTTTGGCTTTTTCAGCCCTGACCCTTTCTGTGCTTTCTGCAGCATCCCAAACTCCAGGCAGTTTGGATCAAACCTTTGGTGGAACTGGACAAGTGATTGTCTCTCCCGTTTCAGTTGAGTCCTTTGACAATTGTCAAGCTGTAGGCGTGCAAAGCACCGGAAAGACCGTTTTTTGCGGTGTTTCAGGGAATTGGTCCAATTTTGAAGCAACAGTGGGACGTTTGAATGTAGATGGAACATTGGATGCTTCGTTTGCTTCCAACGGTGTCTTTATTTACAACAATACTTTGGGTGGTGATTTTATGTATGACCTAAAAGTTTTGAATGATGACAAAATATTGATCTGTGGTGCAACGTCGCTTTCTGCTGCCAACACGCAGTGGGCAGTTTGGCGTCTTTTGCCAGATGGTGCATTGGATGCCACGTTTGGTGTTGGGGGTGTAATGCAATGGGACATTGAAGGCGGTGAAGATTATTCAAGGGAAATTATTGTGCAGAATGATGGTTATTTGGTGGTTGGAGGTTCTATGCCAGCCGGTTTTTCCAATGAGAGAATGGTAGTAGCCAAGTTGGATTTGAATGGCGATTTGGTGCCTTCATTCGGAACCAACGCTGGATATACAATGTTTACAACCAATGCACAAGACGATGTTGTTTCGAGAGGTGCTACATTGATGCCCAATGGCAGTATTTTCATTGTGGGTTCAAGTTATAGCATGATGGACAATATGGATCATCCCATGATTGCTGTATTGGACAATGCTGGCGCTCCAGTGACAACTGTAGATGCAGATGGTATTTGGATTGATCCTGCCTTTGGTCGCTACTACCGCGCGTTGTATCAGGATGGTCACGTTTTGGCCTGTGGAAATAGAGATGGCAGTGAATACAATTTCATGTTAGCAGCGCATTTGGCTGATGGCAGTTTGGACAACACTTTTGCTAATGGTGGGTATTCCATTGTGGACAATGACAACATTGATGTTTTGTACGATATTGTTTCGCAGGGAGATGGTAAATTATTGTCATGTGGTACAACAGGACTGGGAGGCTTTGGCGGTTCCAGAGATTTTTGTTTGATGCGATTCAATTCAGATGGTAGCGTGGACAATTCCTTTGGCACCAATGGTTTGGTTGTAACAACAATGGCAACCGGTTTCGAGGATGCCAATAGCTTAGCATTGACCAGTGATTTTAAAGTAGTTTGCGGTGGTTTTGTACAGCAAGACAACAATGATTTTGCTTTTGCTCGCTATCATTTGGGCACTGTTGTTTTGGTGGATGGATGCACAGATGCCACTGCTTGTAACTACAATCCAAATGCTTCCAACAATGATGGCAGTTGCTATTTTGTGGGGGACCCTTGCAATGACGGCAATATGGCCACTTTGAATGATGTTTACAATGCGAACTGTGAGTGCGCAGGAAGTGTTACAAGCATTGAACAATTGGAATCCGAATTAATTGCGCTATTTCCCAATCCGGCCAAAGACGTTTTAAATGTCCAGAATTGGAAAAATGGTCACGTTGTTATTTATGACTACCAAGGAAGAATAGTTATGGATCAACAACTTCAAGACAATGTGATTGCTGTGAAACAATTATCATCGGGTATCTACCGTATATGGGTAGACGGTCATAGCATTGCCTGGGTGAAAGAATAATTACTTTCGCATCGCTTCTACAGGATCTAAATTGGCAGCTGACCATGCTGGCAATATTCCCGCTATCAAACCGACAATAACGGAAATACCAATTCCCATAAAGACGCGGTCGATGGGCAGGATGAAGGCCATTTCAAATGCGGCGTTTAGTCCCAATATGGACAAATATACCAGCCCCAATCCCATCAATCCGCCCATGATGCAAAGGGAAATGGCTTCGGTGAGAAATTGTATTAGAATAAAAACTTTCTTGGCTCCAAGCGCTTTTTGAACGCCAATCAAATTGGTTCTTTCTTTGACACTCACAAACATGATGTTGGCAATGCTGAAAGCGCCTACGACGATGGCAAAAATGCCAATGAACATTCCGGCAGTATTGAAAACACCAACAATTTGATCCAATACATCGCTGATCATCTTGGCTTCAATGATGGAGAAATCATTGTCACCTCCAGGTTTGATTCCCCTAATAGATCTAAATTGTTGAATGACTTCACCTTTCAAATCATCAGCATTGGACGTGGATTTGGCCTTGATCATGATGCTTCCATCTACCTCTTCTACGTTCATCCAGCGGATGGCATATCCAACAGGCACGATGATGGTTTGGTCCATCCCATTGCCAAACAACGACGCTCCTTCTTTTTTCATTTGTCCAATCACCCGCAGCTTTAATCCCGCTATGGTAATCTCCTTGTCCAAAGATTCTCCTTTCCCAAACAATTCCTGCGCTACTGTATATCCGATGATGCACACGGCTCTTCCTCCGTCACATTCATGTTCCGTGAAGTATCTTCCTTTGTCAATTTTAACGGCTCGGGTTTGGTTGTAATAAAAGGTAACACCATTGACCCAAACATTTTCTAAATAATTCCCTTCGAATTTTGCGGTTTGTGATGTGCCTGATTCATAGGCCAATGCTTGTGCCGTTGTTAAGCGGGCACCCAATTGGGCCATATCCTTAGTGGATGGTTCTCTGCGTGACATGAACTTCCACCACTCATATTCTTCCTTCCCATCTTCAGGTCCCATGGGCCATTTCTTGATCATCATGACGTCAGAGCCTACCGACTCCAAACTTTCACGCATGTCCTTTTCCATGCTATCCACAACAGCTAAAACAAAAATGATGGAAAAAATCCCGATGGTAACACCCAACAGGGACAAGATGGTCCGCAGCTTATTGCTGACCAATGCTTGAAAGGCCATTTTAACGCTTTCCAGAATGATTCTCCAATAAGTGCGCATGTTGCGAAACTAATCGACAAAGCCTTGTAAAAAGCAATATAAATTGCCAAACTTTGTTGTTAGGCTTTTGTTCATGAAAAAGGGTTGGTTCATTCTCTGGTTTTGTTGTGTTGCAGCGGTGTTGCAGGCGCAATCAGAGCGAGACACCCTCATCTTAGATACGTTGGCCATTGACGCCAATGGTTTTGTATTAAAGAGCGATACCACTACCATTCCAGACTCGTTGTACCAATTGATTCCCAACAAAGCCATGCTGATTGTTCCCAAATCATTGGATCAGTCTCAATTGAAATGGAATTACAAACGATTGCCTTATCCAACGGAAATTGGACAATACAAACCCTATCAAAGAACCAGGTCCACCTTTCGTCCGTCATACTTAGGAGAAAGATTGAATGAGCCATCAATGAGCGGCGTGTCAGATATTATTCAATCCGGTGCATTGACCCGAACCATTCAAATGGGAAACAACCAAAACCTGAGTTTACAGTCAGGACTTAATCTTCAGTTGGATGGACGAATCAACGGTGACTGGCGAATCAAGGGTCAACTGTCAGACGCGCAGCTACCCATGCAGGCTGGAGGTTATTCCTCAAAATTGGAAGATTTTGATGTGATGAATATTGCGTTGTACAATAAGACCACACAGATTTTAGCAGGGGACTTCACCATTCAACAAAAGGAAGGATATTTTATGCGTTACTTCAAACGAGGACAAGGCCTTTCTTATCAGCACAATAGCAATGGATGGAAGACAGATGTGGCGCTGTCTTTGTCCAAAGGTCGGTTTGCCCGCCAATCATTCATCGCCATAGAAGGCAATCAGGGTCCCTATCGATTGCAAGGAGCCAATGGAGAAAGTTTCATCATTGTATTATCTGGTACAGAGCAGGTGTATATCGATGGTGTTAAATTACAGCGGGGCCAAGACAAAGATTATGTCATTGATTACAATGCAGGGACCATCACGTTTACACCTGCTAGACAATTGACCAAGGACAAGCGCATTGTGGTGGAGTTTCAATATTCAGACAAGCAGTACTTCAGGCCTTTGGTCACTGCAGGTGCAGAAAAGAAATGGGAGAACCAAAAGATCTATTGGCGGTATTTTAATGAATGGGATGCTAAGAATCAACCCTTGCAGTTGAATTTGTCTGATTCATCTCGTTATCTTTTAAGTCAATCTGGAGACAATGTATCTCAGGCCTATGTGGATGGATCTAAACCTTGGGAAGGACCTGTGGTAGGTGTGGCTTATTACAAAAAAGACACATTGGATTTTGGTTGGGTATGGGAGGTAAGTCAGGATACCGCTCGGCAATTGTATCAGGTGATTTTTAGTTTTGCAGGTCAAGGCCAAGGCAATTATGTGGAAGCGGGATTCAATGCAGGAGGTAAGGTTTACCGTTGGGTGGCACCACTATGGGATGGTGAAAAATGGGTGAAGCAAGGCAACTACATGGACAAGGCGCAATTGACAGCGCCAAAGGCATTGCAGATGTGGGTCATGGGATACCAATGGAGTGATTCAACAGCGCAGGGAAAATGGTCATGGGAAAATGAGATGGCCATGACTCACCAAGATCTCAATTTGTTCTCAGCTAAAAATGATGGAGACAATCAAGGTTGGGCCATGAAAAGTGTGTTGGGTTGGGAGAAAAAAAGAATAAAGACTAAAGTTGACTTTGAATACAACAGTGTTTTTTTTAATCGAATTGAAAGATTTAGAGAGGTTGAGTTTGAGCGCAATTGGAATTTGTTGGGTTTAAATTTCAACGGTGATTTCAGTTTGATCGGTGCGGAGATGATTTTGGAAAATGATGGCAAGTCAGTGATGATGAGAGGTGAACAGTTGCAATGGTCCAAAGAATATGCGGGACAAAGACTGAGATGGGTAGGTTATCCTTTGAACAAGAAAAATTTAACTTGGAAATGGGACGGTTGGGCCCTGGCCACCAAGGGAGTGAGGAATACCAGTTTTTACCGAAACAAGAATCGCTTGGATTGGACGCCAGGAAAGGCTCGGTTGTATTGGCAAGATGAATGGGAGAGCAACAAAGGTGAGATGGGTGCAGGACCATTGCCTTATGTCTTTTATGATTTTTCGGTTGGCGCAGGAACCAAGGATACCACGCAAAAGAAATTGGTTGTTTTTTATCGCAACCGGTTGGATCATTTAACATCGATTCAAGAACAGCGCTTGCAAAGAGGTGCAAGAGCTGAGCAATGGGGTTTGGATGCTGCTTGGCAATTGACTGCTGGATGGAGGGTCAATGCCATTGTTGCGCAGCGACAGTTGATGGTATTGTCTCCTGAGGTGTTTAGCGGTCAGCCAGAACGCAATTGGGTGGGACGAGCAGGCACGCAATGGTGGAGTGCAGACAGAATATGGAACATCACCAGTTATTATGAGCTGAGCACGGGCCTGGAGCAACGCAAAAGTTACATCTATGTGGAGGTGCCACAAGGACAGGGAAACTTTGTTTGGAACGATTACAATGACAATGGAGTAAAAGAGTTGAATGAGTTTGAAATGTCTGCATTTGGTTATGATGCCAATTACATCAGGACACAAGTTCCCAATAATGATTTTGTGCCGGTGCATGGCCAAAAGTTATCATTGACCATGCAAATGAAAGGCAACCGAGAAAAGTTCAGAGGTTGGAATTATCAGGGAAGTTTGGTTGCGGATCAGCAGACCTTGAACCGACAGTGGTTGGGATGGAAAACCTTTGAAGAGGGAGATAGTATTTTAGTACAACAGCATCTTACGCTGAGAAACCAGTTGTTGTATACGACAAAAGATGCGCAATGGACATGGGGAGTACAATACCAAGAAACAGCTACATTGAATGCATTGTCATTGGGCTATGAGCAAAGGGCTGATCGTTATTGGGCACCGCTTGTCCGTTATCAGTTGAACAGCGACACACAAGTTCAGCCCAGTTTTAAGCAAGGGGTAAAACAAGTGGCCAGTGATTTTTTGGTCGGACGCAATTATCAGATTCAATACCAAGAGTTGGAAATGGACGTTGTCATCACGCACAACAAGCATGCGCAGATATTGATCCAACCCAAATGGAAGGAAAAACATTTGCAAGGAGAATTGAAAGAAAACCTGCAAGTGATGGAGTTGCCGTTGCAATTTAAATGGAATGAAACAGGAAAGTCATTGAGCAGTGTGGAGATTGCTTGGCATCAATTGAATTACAGTGGAAAAGGATACACCACCTATACTTACGACATGCTGGAGGGACTGCAGGCTGGGACCAACTGGACTTGGATGATGCAGTATCAGACCATTGGAGGGAGATGGCAATGGACATGGAATTATCAAGGCAGAAAATCAGCCCAACATAAGGCCATTCATACCGGTCAGATGGGAATTCGATTGGCGTTTTAATTATTTTCCATACAAATAATGAATTGATAATGAGTCAATTATAATTTCATTGTTGAAAAGTCTTGGTAGAATAAAAAAAAGGTATTACTTTCGCACTCCGTTTTTAACGGATAAACTGTAACGAGATGGATACTTTAAGTTATAAAACATTGTCTGCCAACAAGGAAACTGCTAACAAGCAGTGGTTGATCGTAGATGCAGCAGGAGTAAACTTAGGACGTTTGAGTTCTGAAGTAGCTTCTATATTAAGAGGTAAGCACAAGCCATTGTTCACACCGCATGCGGATTGTGGAGACAATGTGATTGTGATCAACGCAGAAAAAGTAGCGTTGAGTGGAAAGAAATGGGATGAGAAGGTTTACATCCGTTACACAGGGTATCCCGGTGGTCAACGTTTTGCTACACCCAATGAGATGATGGCTAAGCACCCAACAGCTATGGTAGAAATGGCTGTGCGTGGAATGCTTCCAAAGAATCGTTTGGGCAGCGCGGTATACCGCAACTTGTTTGTTTATGCTGGTTCAGACCACAAGCAACAAGCTCAACAACCAACAGAATACAAGATTAAAGGATAATACATCGGTATGGCAACTACCCAATACACCAATACTTCAGGTCGTCGTAAATGTGCAGTAGCACGTGTTTACCTTTCTGAAGGAACAGGAAACATGACCATCAATGGTCGTGATTTACAAACTTACTTCCCTTCATTGGTTCTTCAGTACAAAGTGAATCAACCATTCACCATTACTGAGAACATCGGTAAGTATGATATCAAAGCCAATATCGATGGTGGTGGAATTACTGGTCAAGCTGAAGCATTGCGTTTGGCCATCAGTAAAGCTTTGATTGAGATTAACCCAGAGTGGAAATCTTCGTTGAAAGCAGAAGGATTAACAACGCGTGACCCACGTATGGTTGAACGTAAGAAGTTCGGTCAGAAGAAGGCACGTAAGCGCTTCCAGTTCTCTAAGCGTTAATCGCAGAACGGGGACATTGTTTAGCATCCAAATTCGCCGGACTCACCCTTGGGTGGCTACCGGCGAATTGATTTTAGAGAAAGTAAACAATTATAAAATAAAATGGCAAGAGTTAGTTTTGACGAGCTTTTGGAGGCCGGAGTACATTTCGGTCACTTAAGCAGAAAGTGGAACCCCAACATGGCTCCTTACATCTTCGGTGAGAAGAAAGGAATCCACATTATTGATTTAAACAAGACAGCAGTTAAGTTAGACGAGGCTGCTAACGCGATGAAACAAATCGCGAAGTCTGGAAAGAAAATCCTTTTTGTAGCAACAAAGAAGCAAGCCAAGGATTTGGTTGCAGAGCGCATCTCCG
Source organism: Chryseobacterium gleum (assembly GCA_945878635.1). Lineage (GTDB taxonomy): Bacteria > Bacteroidota > Bacteroidia > Flavobacteriales_D > Sanyastnellaceae > CAMCTV01. Next base: position 9,592 of record CAMCTV010000021.1, read on the forward strand.
CTATTGGAATGCCTTTCGTAACAGAGCGTTGGCCTGGTGGAATGTTGACCAACTTTGTAACCATCCGTAAGGCGGTTCGCAAAATGACCAACATTGAGAAAATGGAAGTAGACGGAACAGCTGCTACATTGTCTAAGCGCGAGCGTTTGCAATTGACACGTACACATGACAAGATGTTCAAAGTATTGGGTTCTATCTCTGACATGAACCGTGTACCTGCAGCTTTGTTTGTGATCGATGTAATGAAAGAACACATCGCAGTTGCTGAAGCCAAGCGATTGGGTATTCCAGTATTTGCGATGGTTGATACCAACAGTGATCCACGTAAAGTAGATTTCGCTATCCCAGCCAACGATGATGCTACCAAGTCTATCTCTAAAATTTTAGATGTAGTCATTGAGGCCATCGCTGAAGGTTTGACAGAACGCAAGTCTGAGAAGGACAAGAATGAGGATGCACCAGTAGCAGAAGCCAAAGCGGAAGTAAAGGCAGATGCTAAGCCACGCAAGCGCACACCAAGAGTTTAATCGTTTCTTTTAAAAAATATTATTATGAATATTACAGCAGCAGACGTAAATAAATTGCGTACCATCACCGGAGCCGGTATGATGGATTGTAAGAAAGCATTGGTGGAAGCCAATGGAGATTTTGATGCGGCCATTGATTTGCTTCGCAAGAAGGGTCAGAAAGTGGCAGCGAACAGAAGCGATCGTGACGCCATAGAAGGTGTAGTTTTGGCAAAAGCTACGGCTGATAATACCCGTGGTACCATGTTGGTATTGAATTGCGAGACGGATTTCGTTGCCAAGAACGAAGCTTTTGTTGCTGTGGCCAATACCATTTTGGATATTGCTATTGCGCACAACCCAGCCAATTTGGATGAGTTGAAAGCTTTGCCATTCGCAGATAGTGGAATGTCTATCAATGACAAAATCACAGAAGAGATTGGTAAAATTGGTGAGAAGTTGGATTTGTCTTACTTCGGAACAGTGAACGCGGGAATGGTATTTTGTTACAACCACCCAGGAAACAAATTGGCTTCTGTAGTTGGTTTCAACAAAGAAACTTCTGCAGATGTTGCTAAGGATGTAGCGATGCAAGCCGCTGCAATGGCTCCAGTTGCTTTGGATGAGAATTCAGTATCTGAAGAGATCAAGCAAAAGGAGTTGGAAGTAGGTAAGGAGCAGGCTATCAACGAAGGCAAACCAGCTGAAATGGCAGAGAAAATCGCCATGGGACGTTTGGGCAAATTCATGAAAGAGAACACCTTGTTGAACCAAGAGTTCATCAAGGACAGCAAGATGAATGTATCTCAATACATGAAGTCAGTAGATAAAGATTTGACAGCAACTGGATTCATCCGTTTCGCATTGGGATAGTCTAAATAAATTTTTAGAAAAAGTAAAAGGGAATGGCGAGAGCTGTTCCCTTTTTTGTATTAACAATTTGCGTTTGGATTATAAATTCAGAAATTAACACGAGTATAACCTTTTTTGAGGTACTTTTATATTGAATTTTTTAATTGACATTTTATGAACAGAATTTTATTCATGTTGGTAGTTTTTATCTCAAACGTTGTGTTGAGTTTTGCCCAACCCAATATCACCTCCTTCTCCCCTATTTCAGGGGCTCCTGGAGATCAGGTGACCATCAATGGAAGTGGATATAATACCGTTTTGCAAAACAATTCAGTATTTTTTAATGGAGTTAAGGCCACTGTCAACTCGGTAACCTCTACCCAATTGAATGTGACCGTTCCGCTGGGTGCTTCACATGGTGAAATTACAGTTGTTGATTTGCAAAACAATAAACAAGGCACATCCAATTTGTATTTTACACCAACTTTTAATCCAAACAAAGGATCTACATGGACGACCAATGATTTTGAACCGGTTGTCAATCCCGCTGGATATGTTGGATTGTTTGTGGAGTTTGCGGATTTGAATGGAGATGGGAAATTGGATATGATACAATCCAAAACCACATCAACTGCGAGTTTTAGAGTTTCCAGAAATGTTGCTACCCCAGGAACTTTGACCACAGCTTCTTTTGATACAGCCGAATTGATTGTGAATACAGGGCAAACTTACCTGGAAGCTTTGACTGTTGCAGATTACAATAACGACGGCAAGTTGGACATCATCACCGCTGGTTCACCGGGTGGAACGGGCACAACTATTAATGGTACTTTATCGGTTTACATCAATACTTCTACAGCCAATGCCATCTCGTTTGCCGCTCCAGTGACACAAACCTATAACATGCGCAATAATTCCACATGTTCAGGTAGAGTCGGAGGAATAAGGTCCGAGGATTTGGACGCTGATGGTTTTCCCGATATTGTTATTTCTAACAACAACTACGGTTTTGGAGGTGCTGTTTCTTCAAGTACATGTACCACCCCTATCATAGGAGCATATTTCCGAAATACGAGTTCTTCAGGCCCAGTCTCTGTTGGGACTGTGAATTTAATTAGTGTTACTGAATTCACCGCAAGAAGCAATAGAATGGTTCAATTGGAAATTGCAGATTTGAATCAAGATGGAAAAAAAGACCTTTTATTTGGTGTACGCACCAAAACTTTTGTTTTAAAGAATATTGCAACAACAGGTAACTTAGGTGCCAATAGTTTTGTTGTTTCTACTGTTTCTCTTTTGGATGGCGACAGAGGAATTGGTGTTGCAGATTTAAATGGCGATGGCTTATTGGACCTGGCTTTGGGGAGCAGAACAGGGGATCGCTTGAGGTTGTACCGCAATACAAGCACAAATGGTGATTTTAGTTTTGCCACAGCTGTAACGTTCGCTACTGGTGGTGACCACAGCACAGTGAACAATCAATCCATTGCTATTGGCGATATTACAGGTGATGGAAGACCAGAAATTTTCTCAGGTGCAAGTTCGCCAAGAATATTATTGAATAGAGTTACAAATTCAGGAACGGCTTGGACAACAGCATCTTTCTCCTCATTGACCAATATTGCCTTAGCAGCCAACGCCAACGCTTGTAAAATTGTCGACTTGGACGGAGATGGCAGGTGTGATATTGCTGCCATTACCGGAAATACTGGAAATGTTGTGAGCATGCGAAGAAGCCGACCCATTCCTGATATCTCAGTGGGCGCATTGGCTTTGAACTATTGTCCTGGAGTGCAAATTTCGGTGCCTTACTCGGCGTCTTATTCATTGAGTGCAGGTAACACTTTTACTGTTCAATTGAGTAGTGCAACGGGATCTTTTACCACACCTACTGCAATTGGTACTTTGACCTCCTCCGCTATCAGTGGTTTTATAACTTGCACCATACCTGCCAATGCAGCTGCGGGGACAGGATATAAGATTAGAATAAACGCCAGTACCCCAGCCGTTACAGGCATTGCAAACAATGGAAGTATCGTAATCAATACTAATATTGTTCCTACTGTATCTATTCAAGCTTCTCAAACGTTGGTTTGCTTGAACAGCGCTGTCAGCTTTACCTCCAACTTCAACAACACAGGTGCCAATCCTACTTTCCAATGGTACAAAAATGGAACGCTTCAAGGTGCTACAGGAAATAGTTTTACAGATAATAGCCCCTCCAGCGGTGATAGCTATTATGTTGCTATGAATGCCAACTCAGGTTGTGCTGTGAATAATGTCAATAGCAATACAGTTTCGTTGAACGGGGTGAATCAAGTTACTCCATCAGTAACCATTCAAAATACGCAAAATACCATTTGCCAATCGACCTCATCGGTGAGCTACACGGCAAATCCTGTTAACGGCGGAACCAATCCAGTTTACCAATGGATAAAGAATGGTGTAAATGTTGGAACCAATTCTTTGACATTTACTGATACCAGCCCATTGGAGGGAGACCAGGTATCTTTAGAAATGACTTCCGATGCGTCATGTGTGACCAATCCTCTGGCTGTAAGTAATACACTTACTTTGTTGTACTCCGCGTCAACAGTGGTACCCACGGTTACCATTTCAACTTCGCAAACCAATATTTGCACCGGGGTTAATCAAGTGGTGTTTAATGCCGATTTCTTCAATGGCGGTTATTCTCCTACTTTTCAGTGGAGAAGGAATGGAACCAATGTCGGTACCAATTCTGAGCAATTTGTTTTGAGTAATCCAGTGAACGGGGATCAAATTTCATTGTTCATGGTTTCTAACGCAGACTGTGCAACACCAGCTTCAGTTACCAGCAATACCATAACATTAACCACACAAGGAGTGAGTACTCCAGCTATTTCTGTTTCAACACCGATTACCAATCTTTGTGGAGCTTCTTCTATTACCTACACAGCCTCAGTAACCAATGGCGGTAGCAGCCCATTTGTATCTTGGTTCAAGAATGGAGTGTTGGTATTAGAAGGTGTCAATACTTTGGTATCTAATAATCCAGTTTCCGGTGACCAGGTGTACGCTACTTTGACGTCCAATGCAAGTTGCTTGACCAGTTCAACAGCAACATCCAATACCGTAACCGTAAATGTTCAAACTGTAATTGTTCCAACAGTCGAGTTGGTTCTCTCTCAAGGAACCAATCCAAAGTGCGCCGGAGGCACCCAGCAATTGAATGCTGTTGTTACCAATGGTGGAACCAATCCAACATATGCTTGGTTTAGAAATGATGTACAAGTAAACAATCAAACAACTGCTTTCTTAAGCTCCAATACGTGGGCAGTGGATGATGTCATTTATTGTCGAGTTATTCCCAATAATGCTTGCCAATCCACCAACGTTTTATTGACTTCAGACTTTGTTGTTGATGAAAATACCCCAAGTACTTTTTATCGCGATGCCGATGGTGATGGTTTTGGTGATCTTACGCAGACCGCAAGCAATTGCGGTGCACCTCAAGGTTATGTAGATAATACGTTGGATTGCAATGATAGTGATGCCAATAGTTTTCCAGGTAACATTGAAATTTGTGAAAACGGAATAGATGAAGATTGTTTGAACGGCGATGAAGTATGTCCCAATCCCGGTTGTATCGATCCAAATGCCTGCAATTTTGATTTAACAGCAGGAGTGGATGATGGATCATGCATTTATCCTGCCGCAGAAATTTGCAATGGCATAGATGACAACTGTGATGGAGAGATTGATGAGTTTGTTACCAATACATACTATGCAGACAACGATGGCGATGGATTTGGTAATGTAGACAATTTTGTTTTTTCTTGTGATTTGCCTTTGGGCTATGTCGATAACACAGAAGATTGCGATGATGGGAATTTTACCTACAATGATGCAGATGGTGATGGTTTCGGAGTGGGTGCTCCCGAGGCATGCGGAAGTTCATATGAGAATACAGATTGTGACGATTTTAATGTGATGATTTTCCCCGGACAATTAGAGGAATGCAATCAAGCAGACGACAATTGTGATGGTGAGATAGATGAGGGTTTGCCTTTGACCGATTATTATTTTGATTCAGATTTGGATGGTTTTGGTGGGGATTTGTTTGGAGGATTTTGCATCGACCCTGGTTTGGGGTACACCATTCAGGGGGGTGATTGTGATGACTTAGAGCCAACCGCTAATCCCAGTGGTATTGAAATTTGTGAGAATTTTATTGATGAGGATTGTGATGGTAGTGATTTGGCTTGCACGATTTCGGGCTGTACAAATCCTTTAGCATTGAACTATGACCCAGCTGCAACAATAGATGATGGCAGTTGTATCATCGAAGGATGTACCGACGCTACCGCTTCGAATTATGATGCATCAGCGAACACTGATAACGGATCATGTATCTACACAGGTTGCACCAACCCAGTAGCCGTAAACTTTGATCCACAAGCAACAGAGGATGATGGCAGTTGTATCATCGAAGGATGTACAGATGCTACCGCTTCGAACTATGATGCATCAGCGAACACTGATAACGGATTATGTATCTACGCAGGTTGCACCAATCCAGTAGCTGTAAACTTTGATCCACAAGCAACAGAGGATGATGGCAGTTGTATCATCGAGGGATGTACAGACGCTACCGCTTCGAACTATGATGCGACAGCGAACACTGACAACGGATCATGTATCTACGCAGGTTGTACCAATCCAGTAGCCGTAAACTTTGACCCACAAGCAACAGAGGATGATGGCAGTTGTATCATCGAAGGATGTACAGACGCTACCGCCTCGAACTATGACGCGTCAGCGAACACTGATAACGGATCATGTATCTACGCAGGTTGTACCAATCCAGCAGCTGTAAACTTTGATCCACAAGCAACAGAGGATGATGGCAGTTGTATCATCGAGGGATGTACAGACGCTACCGCTTCGAACTATGACGCGTCAGCGAACACAGATAACGGATCATGTATCTACACAGGTTGCACCAATCCAGTAGCTGTAAACTTTGATCCACAAGCAACAGAAGATGATGGCAGTTGTATCATCGAGGGATGTACAGACGCTACCGCTTCGAACTATGATGCATCAGCGAACACTGATAACGGATCATGTATCTACGCAGGTTGTACAGACCCAGCAGCTGTAAACTTTGATCCACAAGCAACAGAAGATGATGGCAGTTGTATCATCGAGGGATGTACCGATCCAGCCGCATACAACTTTGATCCAGAAGCTAACAGCGATGACGGTTCTTGTGTTGCGGTATTAGAAGGTTGTACTGACCCAACCGCTTGTAATTTTGAATTAGAGGCCAATACGGATGATGGCAGTTGTATTTTACCACAATCTGAAATTTGTAATGAATTGGACGATAATTGTGATGGTGAAGTCGATGAAGGATTGGGACAATTGCTTTATGCTGACCAAGATGGTGATGGTTTCGGAGATCTTAACAATACCATATTCACCTGTTTGGAGACGTCAGGATTTGTTAGCAATTCAGATGATTGTGACGATTTCAAGGTGACTTATGACGACTTGGACGGTGATGGTTATGGCGCAGGACAAGCTACCTCATGCGGTGATGCCTTGAGCGCAGATGATTGTGATGACAACGATGTCAATGTATTACCTGGTGGATTTGAAATTTGTGGCAACGGCATAGACGAAGATTGTTCTGGTTCAGACTCTGTTTGCGCTGTGCTTGGTTGTACCGATATCGCTGCTTGTAACTATGAGCCATTGGCCAATGAAGATGATGGAAGTTGTACTTATGCACAACTAGAAATATGCAATGGTGTCGATGACAACTGCAATGGTCAAATTGATGAGGGTATTGCTGGTCAATTGGTGAATGTAGTAACAGTGAATACAGCGCTATTCCCCACCTGCAATACTGGCAATATTGCTTCTGCCAATTTGAACAATGGTTTTGATACACCTTGGATTACAGGCAATGGAAACGATCTTTGGTACAAGTTGACTGCACAATACAATGCTGTTCGTATTGGTTTATCAGCCGCTACGGGTGACAATGAGCTGCGTTTGTACCGTGATTTTAATGGATGTGTCACCTTGATTGCTACTGAGCATGAAACAACAACAGGTAACCAAACCCTGATTTCTGATCAGTTGGAAGCTGGAGGGGTATATTACATCTTGGTACATCAAGTATCAGGAACTGCCAACGCAAGTGCTAAAGTATGTTTTAGTCATTTCACGGCTTCTACATGTGATCACATCTACAGTAACGGAACGGGAGTCTACAATACTGTTTGCGGTAGCTTTAAATTGTCTTATCGTGCCAACGCTGCTCAGTACATAGTCAATGTATTGTCCGCTTCCATGAATGGTGCCGATCAAGGCATAACACCATGGACTTTTACCTCTACTACATCCAATTCAATTGTTAGTCGTTTGGGAGATATTTTGCCCAGCAATACTGATGTTGCTGCTAAGGCATATACAGTGCGAGTTCCCGTGATTTACAACGTGCCAGATGCGGCCAACAATATGACCAGCATTGTTGCGCAGAACAATCAAACTTGCACCATTACGCTAAACCCAGAGAACACCATCGCCTTGCGTTTGTCAGACCGATGTCCAGCAACAAAGGCATTGAATGCGAGCATCGCCCCAGACAGAACCGTTTGTGGTGCTGTGCGTTATGAGTGGGAATTCACAGAAGTATTGCCGACGGTAGGACAACCTCAAGTTGTACTTGGTGGCGCCAATGCCAGTGTTTTCTTCTTGAGCAATGTCGCAGGAGTCGCTGCGGGTAAGACCTACAGCGTTCGTGTTCGTCCCGTTCACGGCAGTGGAATCACTGGCAACTGGGGAACTGCTTACTGTTTGCGAATAGGCAACGCAGGAATGATCATGCAGAGTGAGAATCAGAGTGAGAGCGATGCGAGTATTGAGTCTCGAGCCCCGAGTATTGCTATTTACCCGAATCCAACAGCAACAGGCAGTTTTGTATTGCAATACAATTTTGAGGAGACGAGAGATGAAGTCATGAGGGAATTGGTGATGATGGATATCACAGGTAAGGTTGTATTTAAAACCAACGTAGTGTTGAAAGGTAATGTCGCTGAAATCAATTTTGGAGAATTGGAAACGGGGCTTTACTTGATTGATTTTGGTGGGGAAAGAACGAGGATTCAGGTGATGAAGTGATGAAGAGATGGGGGGATGATGAGGCATCTCCCCTCCTACTCGAACAAAGTGAGAGAAAGGAGGGGTGTCCCGAAGGGACGGGGTGGTTTGAATTGCGATAAATTTTGCGTAGCGATGCTTCTCTACTTGTGTTAAACGAAAATTCATATAACGCAAAGCACGCCAGGATTCCGCCAAGCTCGCATAGAGGAAACAGAATAGCGTCCATTGTGAGAGCATTGCGCCCTTTGCGTTAAATTAAAATACAAAAACGCAATGTCCGCAAAGATCGCGCAAAGGGGAAATTGAATGGCGTCTTATGCGATAAATTTTGCGTAGTGATGCTTCTCTACTTGTGTTAAACGAAAATTCATAAAACGCAAAGCACGCCAGGATTCCGCCGAGCTCGCAGAGAGGAAACAGAATAGCGTCCATTGCGACATCTTTGCGTTCCTTGCGTTATTTAAAATACTAAAAACGCAATGTTCGCAAAGATTGCGCAAAGCGCGCAAAAGGAAAGTCCGAAACTTCATCCCTTCATCCCCTCATTCCCCCATCACCAACGCCTCCAAACAATCCACCCACGCGGCTGAATCATTCAAGCTGGGTACAAGTTGTACTTTATGACCACCATGCTCCTCAAACAATTCTTGGTATTCATCGCCTATCTCGATGGTGGTTTCCAAACAGTCTGCGACAAATGCAGGAGAAAAGACCAATAACTTCTTGGCTCCTTTCTTGGCCAAATCTTCAATCACATGGTCAGAGAACGGTTCTATCCAGCCTTTACCTAAACGACTCTGAAAACCTACGGTGTAGCGATCTTCAGGTATACCCACACTAGCCACGATACTTCTGGTAGTGGCATAACAAGTGGCCTTATAACACAACTTGTTCTCGTCGTTGATCTCATGCTCACAACTGTGATTGCGGCATTTGTTGTCTTCGTATATTTTGTCTAATTGTCGCTCCGGCAAACCATGGTAGCTGAACAACACATGGTCATAGTCTTGCCAATTGTACTCTGCTGCTCGCTTGTGCCATGCTTTCAAGAACAAGGGATGATCATGGAATTGTGACACAATCTTAATCTCCGGAAAGGTCCACCAGCTGCTCATCAACTTCATTACCCGTTCTATCACACTGCCCGTTGATGCAGATGCATATTGTGGGAACAGGGGAATGATGACCAACTTCTCTGGGCCCCATTCTTCAATCTCCTTCAGTGCTAATTCGATCGATGGGTTCTGGTAACGCATCGCCAAATAGACCTTGGTGTATTTTTCGTCAAATCTTGCTTGTAATTGTTGTTGGTTGGTGCGTCCAAAATGAATCAATGGTGAGCCTTGCTCTGTCCACAATTCTTGGTATATCTTGGACGATTTGCGGTGCCTAAATGGAACAATGATGCCATTGACCAAAATGCTCCGCCCAATTGCATTGATATCAATGACACGTGGGTCATTTAGAAATTGAGTCAAATATCGGTATACTGCACCTGGATAAGGATTGTCCGGTGATCCCAAATTGATGAGTAAAACAGCCGTTTTTTTCATACTGCAAAACAACAAAACTTTAATCATCCACAAGCGATTATCTTTGTCCCGATGAATAAAAATTTGAAATCCATGACTGGCTACGGTAAAGCCGAAGGGATTGTTGCCGAGCAACGCCTGGTGGTAGAAGTGCGCAGCCTCAACAGTAAACAATTGGATCTGAACGCTCGCATTCCCTATTTCTTGCGCGATCAAGAAATGGCCTGCCGTTCTGCTGTTGCAGAAGCTTGCATCAGAGGAAAAGTGGATATTTTTATTCAATCCGAAAATGTAAAAGGTCAAGGTGCTCCTGTTTTGAACACTACCTTGATGAATCAATACGCGGCATTGCTCAAGAATTTTGTGCAAGAACAGAATTTGTCTGATGCAGATGTTTTGGCGGCGGTATTGCGCATGCCTGAGGTTTTGAAGTCTGAGGAAACGGCTTTTTCAGAAGAGCAAATCAAAGAAGTACGTGTTTTATTGCAACAAGCCATTGCCAATTTGGGCAACTACCGCAAGCAAGAAGGCGATGCGCTTTTCAATGATATTTGGCAAAGAGTACAACTGATTTTGCAATACCGTGATCAGTTGGAAAAGCCAGTCAAAGACCGAGATGAAAAAGTGCGCAACAGAATCAAGACTTCGTTGGAAGAATTGATTCCAGCGGATAAAGTAGATGAGAATCGCTTTGAGGCTGAATTGATTTATTATTTGGAGCGTTTGGATATTTCTGAAGAGTTTCAACGATTGAAGACCAATTGCGACCATTTTTTAGAAGAGTTGAATGGTGCAGGTCAAGGAAAAAAGTTGGGATTCATTGCCCAAGAAATGGGTCGCGAAATCAATACCATTGGCAGCAAAGCCAACGATGCGGACATTCAACGTTTGGTGGTGATGATGAAAGACGAACTGGAAAAAATCAAAGAGCAGCTCAACAACGTGCTGTAATTTGATTATTTTCGCATATGGGTAAAGCGATTATTTTTTCAGCCCCCAGCGGCGCAGGCAAAACCACCATTGTCCGTCATTTGATGGCGATAGAGGCCTTTCAATTGGCCTTTTCAGTTTCAGCTACCAGCAGACCACAACGCGGCAATGAAGAGAATGGAAAAGATTATCATTTCCTCACTCCAGATGCATTTTTGAAAAAAGCCCAGGCTGGTGAGTTCATTGAATGGGAGGAGGTTTACAAAGATCAATATTACGGAACACTAAAGTCAGAAATAGAGCGCATTTGGTCCGAGGGAAAGAACGTGATTTTTGATGTGGATGTGCAGGGTGGAATGAATTTGAAGAAGATTTTTGGCGACAAGGCCTTGTCTGTTTTTGTGCAACCGCCAAGCATTGAGGTGTTGACTTTCAGACTGCGCAACCGCAGCACCGAGAGTCCTGAGAAAATTGCCATGCGGGTAAACAAAGCCAGTTCTGAAATGAAATTTGCTGAAAAATTTGATGTCCAATTGCTCAACGATGACCTCAGCAAAGCCTTGGTAGAGGCGGAGAACCTATTGCATCAATTTTTAAAACCGTAATGGTTGTTGGCTTGTACTTTGGGTCTTTTAATCCAGTGCATCAGGGCCATGTACATTTGGCACTTGCCTTTCAACAGCAAGCGCAAGTTGATGAAGTGTGGTGGGTGTTGAGCCCACACAATCCTTTTAAACAGCGGTCAGATTTGGCATCATTTGATCACCGCTCTGCCATGATTCAATCGGTATTGCCTCTCCATCATGTGCTGTGTAACATGGAAGAAAATTTGCCTAGGCCTTCTTTTACCATACAAACTTTGCGCGCATTGCAAAGTCAATTTACGCAACACCATTGGGTCATGCTTATGGGTGCGGATAGCTGGAATGCCTTGCCCACATGGAAAGAGGGTCCAACCATCGAAGCTGAATTTCTCATTTGGGTTTACCCAAGAATATCGGACAATGGAGCTGCATGTGCCTTGCGTCAAGGACCTTGCAAAGTTTTGAGCGGAGACCTCATGTCTTTCACCAGCACTGCTATCAGACAAGCGGTTGCAGAAAAAAAAGAAAAACCCCTTGGCGTTACTGATGCAGTGTGGGATTACATCGTTGAGCATCAATTGTATCAAGTCCTTATCTGAACACACTTTAAATAAGCAATGAAATTTTTGATTTTCCGTATTGTGTATAGCATCCGGTGTTATTTTCGTGCCGAATAAAAAGATTATGGCAAAAGGAATATTTAAATCTTCGTTAACCAAGAAATACACCATGGCAGCCACGGGCTTGTTCTTGATTTCTTTCTTGGTGGTGCATGCGGCAATCAACGCAATGATTTTCTTCAATGATGGAGGAAAGACTTTTAATGAATGGGGCCATTTTATGGGTACCAATTTGATAGTGCGCACTTTGGAAATAGGTTTGTTTGCAGGATTGATTCTCCACATTGTTGACGGATTGGTTTTGTTCTTTCAAAATCGCGCAGCGCGTCCCGTGGCTTATGCTTATGAAAAGCCCAATGCCAGCAGCAAGTGGTATTCCCGCAGCATGGCCATCTTGGGTACTTTGATTTTGTTTTTCTTGATCATTCACTTGAAAGATTTTTGGTTAAAGACGCGCATCACAGGATTGACAGGTGAAAAGCACGTGTTTGTCAATGGTGTTTGGATGGAGAATCTTTACTCAGAAATGCGATTGGTATTTTCTGAATTGTGGGTGGTGATTGTTTATTTGTTGGGCTGCTTTTCATTGTTCTGGCATTTGTTGCACGGCTTTAGAAGTGCTTTCCAATCTTTGGGTTGGAACCAAGGACAATACGGTCAAGTCATTGCCTTTAGCGGAGATGCTTTCTCGGTGTTCATCAGTGCATTGTTTGCATCAATGCCAGTAGCCATGTATTTACAACTTGTACATTAAAAAATTGACCATGGAACTCATCAATAAAATTCCAGATGGACCACTCGATCAGAAGTGGACCAAGTACAAAAACACAGCTCGTTTGGTGAATCCTGCCAACAAGCGCAACATTGATGTCATTGTTGTCGGAACAGGTTTGGCTGGTGCTTCTGCAGCAGCTTCATTGGCAGAGATGGGATACAAGGTGAAGGCTTTGTGTTTCCAAGATTCTCCTCGTCGCGCGCACTCGATTGCGGCACAAGGTGGAATCAATGCAGCCAAGAATTACATGAACGATGGTGACTCTACTTATCGTTTGTTTTATGATACAATCAAAGGTGGTGACTACCGTGCTCGTGAGGCCAACGTATACCGTTTGGCTGAAGTGAGTGCCAACATCATTGACCAATGTGTTGCGCAAGGTGTTCCTTTTGCGCGTGATTACGGTGGATTGTTGGACAACCGTTCTTTTGGTGGTACGCAGGTTTCTCGTACTTTCTACGCCAAAGGACAAACAGGACAGCAATTGTTGTTGGGTGCATATTCATCGTTGAGCCGTCAGGTGGGAAAAGGAAATGTGACCATGTTGAATCGCCACGAGATGTTGGATGTGGTTGTCATAGAAGGCAAAGCACGTGGTATCATTGCCCGCAACTTGGTGACTGGAGCCATTGAGCGCCACTCCGCGCATGCTGTGGTATTGTGCACCGGTGGATACGGAAACGTTTTCTTCTTGTCTACCAACGCCATGGGTTCCAATGTTACTGCAGCATGGAGAGCGCACAAGCGCGGTGCTTTGATGGCCAATCCTTGCTTCACACAAATTCACCCCACTTGCATTCCAGTGAGTGGTGATCACCAATCCAAATTGACTTTGATGTCAGAGTCGTTGAGAAATGATGGTCGCATTTGGGTGCCCAAATTCAAAGAAGATGCAGAGGCCATTCGTGCCAAGAAATTAAAACCAACCGATTTGGCTGAAGATCGCCGCGACTATTATTTGGAGCGTCGTTACCCAGCTTTCGGAAACTTGGTTCCCCGTGATGTTGCGTCACGCGCTGCCAAGGAGCGTTGCGATGCCGGTTTTGGCGTTAACGCTACAGGAGAAGCTGTTTATTTGGATTTTGCCAGTGCGTTTGAGCGTTATGGAAAACAACAAGCTACGGTAAAAGGTTTGCACAATGCTTCACATGACGAGATTGTCGCCATGGGTAAAAAAGTGGTTGAGCAGAAGTACGGCAACTTGTTCCAGATGTATGAGCAAATTGTTGCGGAGAATCCATACGAGACGCCCATGATGATTTATCCTGCGGTGCATTACACCATGGGTGGATTGTGGGTAGATTATGAATTGATGACCACCATCAAAGGTTGCTACGCTTGTGGAGAGGCCAACTTCTCTGATCACGGCGCCAACCGCTTAGGCGCATCTGCTTTGATGCAAGGTTTGGCCGATGGATATTTTGTACTTCCTTACACCATCGGAAACTATTTGGCTGATGAAATCAGCACAGGAAAAATATCAACCGATGCTCCTGAATTTGTTGCTGCAGAAGACAACGTTCGCAAGCAAGTTGAATCTTTGTTCAACAACAACGGAACCGTTCCAGTAGATCATTTCCACAGAAAGTTGGGAAAAATCATCTGGGATTATTGTGGCATGGCGCGTAGCGAAGAAGGTTTAAAGTTTGCCATCAGCGAGATTCAAAAAATCAGAGAGGATTTCTTCAAAAACGTTCGCATACCAGGTGTTCAAAACGGCATGAATCCTGAATTGGAAAAAGCATTGCGTGTGGCAGACTTTATCGATTTGGGAGAGTTGATGTGCAAGGACGCTTTGGAAAGAAACGAGTCTTGTGGTGGTCACTTCCGCGAGGAATACCAAACAGGAGAAGGAGAAGCCTTGCGTGTAGATGACGTATATAACTACGTTGCAGCATGGGAGTTCACAGGCAATCCATCCGCACCAAGCTTGAGCAAAGAGCCATTGGTGTATGATAACATTAAAGTACAATCACGTAGTTATAAATAATAACATGGAAAACGGAATGAATTTGACATTAAAAGTATGGCGCCAAGCCAACGCAGAGGCCCAGGGTCAAATGACAGAATACAAATTGGGCAATGTCTCTCCAGACATGAGTTTCTTGGAGATGATGGATGTGCTCAATGATGAGTTGATTCGCAAGGGAGAAGATCCTGTAACGTTTGACCATGACTGTCGTGAAGGTATTTGTGGTATGTGCTCGATGTTCATCAACGGAGAGGCGCACGGTCCCAATCGCGGAGTAACCACTTGTCAATTGCACATGCGTTCTTTCAAAGATGGTGACACCATCTACATTGAGCCATGGAGAAGTGCGGGTTTCCCAGTGATCAAGGATTTGATGGTGGACCGTTCAGCATTTGACCGCATCCAACAAGCAGGAGGTTTTGTTTCTGTGAATACTTCTGGAAGAACATTGGATGCTAACGCGATTCCCGTGCCCAAGGATGATGCAGACAAAGCTTTTGATGCTGCAACTTGTATCGGTTGTGGAGCTTGCGTGGCCTCTTGCCCCAATGGTTCTGCCATGTTGTTTGTAGGAGCTAAAGTTTCTCAATTCGCATTGTTGCCGCAAGGTCATCCTGAGCGTTATGATCGCGTAGAAAATATGGTGAAGCAAATGGACGAAGAAGGTTTCGGAAATTGCTCCAACATTGGTGCATGTGAAGTGCAATGCCCTAAGAGCATTAGCATTGAGAACATTGCCCGCATGAACCGCGAGTATTTGGCGGCTAATCTTAAGGCGTAATTCTAGAAATTAATGTAGGCTGAACTTCAATCCCATCGGATTGTTGTTCAGCTATGCATTTGTTATTTCCCCATCAACTTTTCTATCCCTTCCCTGAAGAGCAAGACATTGTCCTTTGGGAGCATCCGCTGTATTTTTCACAATATCCTTTTCACCGTCAAAAATTGGTGCTGCACCGCGCTTCCATGAAGGCTTATGCGGATGCCCTATTGGCTGAGGGAAAGACAGTGACCTATTGGGATTTTGATTCGCCTGAACCAGAGTTGTTTTTTAGTTCAACAGAGCAATCGGTGACGATGTACAACGTGGTGGATGATTATTTGGAAAGAGAGATTCATTCGCTTTGCAAGAACATGAAGGTTTTGGATACCCCCAACTTCTTTTTGAGTCATGCGGAAGTGATGGAAACCTTTGGAAAGAAGAAACGCTTTTTATTATTTGATTTCTACAAACAACAGCGCAAGAAAACGGGTTGGTTAATGGATGGGGACGAACCCAAAGGAGGTGCTTGGTCATTGGATGCGGAGAACAGAAAGAAGTTGCCCAAAGGGCATCAGGCGCCATTGCCTTGGTTTCCAGAAGAGGATCAGCATGTAGCTGAGGCCAAAGAATATGTTCAGCAGAAATTTCCCCACGCATTTGGTGAGGTAAAAACATTTTATTTTCCCATTAACCGGGAAGCTGCGCTCAAAGTATTGCAAGATTTTATTGAGAATCGATTGTTGCATTACGGGGAATACCAGGATGCCATTGATGGACAACAATCTTGGGTTTACCACAGTTTATTGACCCCCGCCCTGAACATTGGATTATTGAATCCACGTGAAATCTGTCAAGCCGTGATTGACTTTTATGACAAAAATCCTCACTTGCCCTTGAATGCCGTGGAAGGATTTATTCGTCAAGTTTTGGGATGGAGAGAGTACATCAGAGCGGTTTATGTGGTGAAAGGTCGCGCGGAGCGAACCAAGAATTTTTGGCAGTTCAAAAGGAAGATTCCAGCCTCTTGGTGGACAGGCACAACGGGCATCACGCCGGTGGATGATGTGATTCAGAAAATCAAGAAGACAGGCTATGCCCATCACATAGAAAGATTGATGGTCTTGGGCAATTTCATGTGTTTGTGTGAATTTGATCCTGATGAGGTTCACGCTTGGTTCATGGCTCTTTTCATCGATGCCTATGATTGGGTGATGGTACCCAATGTATATGGAATGTCGCAATATGCGGATGGTGGAATCATGAGTACTAAGCCTTACATCAGTGGCTCCAATTATGTGCACAAGATGTCCCATTATCCCAAGTCGGAGTGGAGTGCGGTATGGGATGCATTGTTTTGGCGATTCATTTTTCAGCACCGCGCGTTTTTCTTGACCAATCCTCGGCTATCGATGATGGTAAGGACATTAGAAAAAATGCCCGAAGCAAAGCAACGGGCATTGATTGATGAGGCAGAAAATTATTTGCTCAAGCTGGATTCAGCAAACGGGATAGACTAACTTTTTGCGCAATCATGCCGTGCAAGGCATCAATGGCTACACGCTCTTGCTTCATGGTATCGCGGTCACGAATGGTGACCATATTGTCTTCCAATGTTTCATTGTCTACAGTGATGCAGTATGGAGTACCAATGGCGTCTTGTCTTCTGTATCTGCGACCCACAGCGTCTTTGTCGTCGTATTGCAAATTGAAATCGTACTTCAATAGATCAACAATTTCTTTGGCTTTCTCAGGCAATCCATCTTTTTTCACCAAAGGCAAAATGGCCACTTTCACAGGAGCCAATGCAGGGTGAATGGATAGTACAGTGCGCTCTGCTCCCTCTTCTCCGTCTTTTCCAGGAACCATCTCTGTGCGGTAAGCATTGCTCAATACAGCCAAGAACATGCGGTCCAATCCAATGGAAGTTTCCACCACATAGGGCACGTAGCTTTCGTTGGTTTCGGGGTCGAAATAACGCAATTTTTTACCTGAGAATTCTTCGTGTTTGCTCAAATCGAAATCTGTTCTGCTGTGGATACCTTCCAATTCTTTGAAGCCCATCGGGAAGTTGAACTCAATGTCACAAGCGGCATTGGCATAGTGGGCCAATTTGATGTGGTCATGAAATTTGTAGTTCTCTGTACCCATGCCCAATGCGTTGTGCCATGTGATGCGGGCATTTTTCCAGTAGTTGTACCATTCCATTTCAGTGCCCGGCTTGCAGAAAAATTGCATTTCCATTTGTTCAAATTCGCGCATGCG